>JBBKVK010000323.1:0-3779 GCA_037968395.1 Saprospiraceae bacterium
TCTATATAGCGAGTATATGAAAACTCGACATTGCCCAATGTAATTCGTGAATCGCCAGTGGACGAAAATTGTAAAGCTAAATTGTCCGTTATTTGGCTATACTCAAAGGTAGTATCTAAATTAATTAGATAATTTCTAAACCCTTTATTGTAATAGGTTTTAAAAACTTTTCCATTTAGAGAGACAACCGTATTTAATTCATTCCTGTTGGTACCAAACCGGAATGAAAGAGTTGGGTCAACACCAATATTTACTCTATCAATGACAGGAAAGCTACTATTTATTGTACTTAAAAGATCGGTTCCAAAGCCTTCTACGGGTACAAAGCTGGAATATCGAACGTTTTGTGAGTTTTCGACTGGTTTATAATGCCGATCACTGTAAACAATTTCATTGATGTGCCTATATACCCGAGTTTCAGGTAATGGAATGGTGTAGTCGAAATTATTATCAGTTATGAAAGATAAACCATCTGTGTTATTCCAACTCAAAAAGTAAGCACTGGTATCGGACACCATGCTGTATCGATTATTAACCAGTCCAGTATTGGGATTGTTAAAGAGGGCTTTATCTAGTTCTGCTCTATTTTTCTTTCCATAAAAAAGGATATAATCTGTCTCAGAAAATTGACCTGAATTTGACACATAGATTGGGACCGTTTCACCGAAGTGTTGGAGCTTAAAGGTATTGCCCATAAAGTCATCTAATGGAACACCAATTTGAGCTAGATCATCAAAGGTAAGTTTATAGAGGTCGTCTTCTGCTACCTTAATTTTTACATAAGACTTATCGTAGTCTATCCAGTCATTACCAAACAACCCATTAGCAAGGTCTATGTTTTGGCCATATGATACTAGATACAATGTAAGTAAGGAAAAAATATAAAATTTTCTCATTTGTATTTTCTAAATTTATTGTTAACTGCTTAAGGTACAGTATTATTCTAGGTTTTTGTAATAACGGTAAAAATACAAAAAGTAGTTTATTAATACGTTGTTTTTGTTGAAGTCGCATTATTAATCTCTCTTTTTATGATAAATAGTCGTGAATTTGCCATTCGTCGATAAAAAGTACACATTCATATAGTACTGGGTTAAATTATAGTACTAGGTATTGCATAGTACTGTATTGTTTAATATATTTGCATTGTAAATAACAAAAAACAAAGATTATGAAACTAGAAAATACAAAAGCACAAATGCGAAGAGGAGTATTGGATCTTTGTGTATTATCAATAATATCTGGTTCAGAAATGTACCCTTCAGATATCATTGGTAAGCTCAAAGAGGCCAAACTAATCGTAGTAGAAGGGACATTGTATCCACTGCTCAGTAGATTAAAAAATTCAAAACTTTTAGATTACAATTGGAGAGAATCAAAATCTGGTCCTCCACGTAAATATTATTCTCTTACAAACGAAGGCACGGACTTTTTGGGAGGTCTCTTAGGGACTTGGCAAGAACTTAACCATGCAGTCAATCAATCAACTAAAAAAGTAGCTACAAAATGAAAAAGACAGTAAGTATAAACTTAGGAGGCTTTGCTTTCACAATCGACGAAGATGCTTATGTACACCTCAATGGATACTTAAGCACAATAGAACGACATTTCTCAAAATCGGAAGGGTGTGAAGACATTATTTCAGACATTGAATATCGGATTTGTGAACTTTTCCAAGAGGGAATGGAAGGCAGACAAATTATTACTCAGAAAGACTTAAATGAGGTGATTAAAACGATGGGGAGACCTGAAGATTTTGGTGCAGAGCCAATTGAAGACGGTTATACTCAACCTAAGAAGACAGATGAGCCGCTCATCAAGACAGGTAAGAAGCTTTATAGAGACAAAGAGCACGGTATGTTGGGTGGGGTCATAGCAGGGCTTGCAGCTTATTTTGGAGTAAAAAATGCCCTTATTCTGAGACTAATTTGGTTAGTTTTAGCTATATCTGGAGGTATTGGAGTTGCTATTTATTTTATACTTTGGGCAGTGGTGCCAGAAGCAATCACAGCTTCCGATAAATTAGCAATGAAAGGAGAACCAATAAATGTTGAAAATATTGCAAAAACGATTGAAGAAGAAATCGACGAACTTTCGAAAAAAATCAATGACATAAGTAATGGATTATCAAAAAAGAGGAATAAAAAAGACGACTCTTCCAAGTCTTATGGAAATGGATTTACGTATTAATGTTTATTAATATTAAGTATGGAATTAAGGAGGTTGTTTCTCATGAAACAGCCTTCTTTGTTTGTGTAAGGGTAATCAGAATTATTAATAAAGGTGTATTTTTGTAACGTAAATAAGTACTGTATGTATAATTTATTGACACAACTAAAAAATTTAAAATAGATAAAATGAAAAAACATAGATCTACAGTATTTACAAGGATGTTATTTTTCTTATTAATTTTTACTCCTATAGCATATATTGGAGTAATGTTCTCCCAAGGAAAAAACCCAGTAGATGAGGTAAAGAACTTAATAAACAAAACGACGGATAAAACTAATTATTCCAAAACAAGTGAAGAGCTAACGATAGAGATGCAACGATCCGAAATAGAAAACTTAAAGAAGGAGCTCAAAATGTGTAAAGAGCAAAAATAAATATGCTAACAAGCCTTAGACTTCGCAATTTTCCAGAAAGTAAGAGTGAGCAATTCCCATGGACATTGCCAATAGTTAAAAACTTTGAAGAGATTCAGTTTACAAAACCTGTTACTTTTTTTGTAGGAGAAAATGGAAGTGGTAAATCTACCATTTTGGAGGCAATAGCAGCAGCATTGAAAGTACCAATAGCAGGCAGCAAAAGATTGGAAGAAGATCCTTCGTTGGCTGCGGCACTAGATCTGGCAGATTATTTTTCGATAAAACACACTGACAAAACCCATCATGGACTATTAGCTAGAGCAGAGGATTTCATCGGGTTTGTAAGAAATATCAAAGCGGAGATAGAAGCACTAGATGAAGAAATTAGAGAAGTAAAAGAAACATTTACTGGAGGTGACATAAATCTAACTTTGGCGGCAATCCAAGGGGAAAAAGAAAGCTTAATCTCAAGGTATGGCACAGATATGGAAGCAATGTCTCATGGTGAAGGGTTTTTAAAACTCTTTAACGCTAGAATAACAGGCAAAGGAATCTACCTAATTGATGAACCAGAAGCAGCTCTTTCTCCTCTTAGGCAACTTTCCTTAATATCGCTGATCCTCGATAAAATACAGCGGGGCAGCCAATTTATCATTGCGACCCATTCACCTATTATGATGGCAATGCCTGAATCAGAAGTACTCTATTTTGCAGAGGATAAAATAACTCCTCTGGATTATAAGGAAACAGATCATTATAAAATTACAACATCCTATTTACAGAACCCTGAAGTGTATTTAAAAGAATTGTAGTTATCTCTTGAAGTTTCGTATTATACCTACTGAATTGTTGGTTAAAAAGCTGTTGAGATGTTAAGCACTAGAGAAGCAATTTTTTTGAAAAGAATTAAGATCTGGATTGAGCGAATTGGCTTTTGTCAAAAGCACAAAAACATCAGGCTATGTTTTTTGCTTTGACAGTTGCATTATATCTTTACAATAAGGTAATTTAGAGATGTGGATTGATCAATTAAAACTTCTGTTGATGAGAGCTCAACTAAAGCGCCTAAAAGGACACAGCATTCAATAGTCCTTTTTTCTGTGAGATAAGTAAACATGAAAGACTTGTCTTCATTAATTTTTAAGGCGTAGTTTTTGTTATCTGAATCGAGCTCCCAACCTATCTCTGAGC
>JBBKVK010000324.1:0-2802 GCA_037968395.1 Saprospiraceae bacterium
CCTTATCTAGTTCTTCTTCTTTTTCCTTAGTGAAAAATTTCTTAAAAAAGCTCATTCTCGGTGTTTTAGTGAATTTTTCTAATTTTGGCTCACAAATATAAAATTATTACATGACTATAAGAATTTTATATCTAGGATAAAAAATATAATAAACTCATTTTTCATCTAAAGTTTCATTTTTTTTAATAATGACATATATAGATTGAGACATTAAAAAAAGGGTTGAAGCAAAACCTCAACCCTTTAAATTATTTCTTTTCTGCAAAGAATTCTGCTACTTTGTCTTTGTGAATCATCACTTCTTTGTAACTGTATTTACCAGATACTGGATCTTTAACACTCTTGATAACTTTCACGAAGTCTCTCCCTGAGCCAGCATTTGCAGCTCTTTGAGCTACTCTGGCGTTCTTTGATACCTTTGCCATGTCTTATTATTTTATTTCTTTATGAATAGTATACTTCTTTAAAATCGGATTAAACTTTTTAAGTTCCAATCTGTCTGGAGTATTTTTTCTATTTTTTTCGGTAACATACCTAGATGTACCATGCATACCAGAAGTTTTATGTTCTGTACATTCTAAAATGATCTGATTTCTATTGCCCTTTGATTTCTTAGCCATTAGTCTAAAATTTTAAATGTAATAATATTAAAGCTTAACACCAGTGTCTACACCAGCCTCTTGCAATTGCTTAAGGTATGCATATATTCCATGCTTATTAATGTTTCTTAAAGCGTAAGCCGAAACTTTAATTTTCACCCACTTATCTAATTCAGGAATATAAAACCTCTTTGTAAAAAGATTCGGAAGAAATCTTCTTTTTGTTTTTACATTTGAGTGAGACACTTTATTACCTACTATTGGTCTCTTTCCTGATAACTGACATATTCTAGACATCTCTATCTTTGTTTTTTGTTAAATTCTAATTCCTTTGTGACCTCGGAAGGATTCGAACCTTCAACCGCCTGATTCGTAATCAGGTACTCTATCCAGTTGAGCTACGAAGCCTAAAGTTTCAATTTCTCTCCTATGGTCTTTACAAAAGAGAGTGCAAAGATAATCTTATTATTTAATTATTCAAATATTTTTATTAAAATATATATTCATTTTTTATTTAATGTGTTGCATCAATCTCTAAACAGTTTTGGATTAACTTTGTTGAAGATAAAAAGAATAAAATATGGATAACAATTTTTTTAATCCCATAGACAAAGATAAGGTTACAGATACACCTAGCTTGCTTCCTTATGCTCACAATGTAGGTAGTGCCATAATTAAACCAATTGATAAAGGCAGAGTAAAAGGTACTGCAATGAAAGCAATGTTTCAACAAACCGAAAATCAATTGGTACAAATTAAAAAGCAAGTAGAACATTTAATTAAACAAGCACAGAGTATTCACGATAGAATTGAGATATCTGAGCAAATTTATAAAGCAGATTGTGGATTTAAGCCTGTGATTGATCATATATATTTTTTATATGAAAGAGCTAACGGAGAGAGATTCCTATCTATGATTGGAGACAGTGAATGGAGAGATAATTCTAAGTTTGTATTTATTGCAGAGGTTAAACTCTTAGCAGATCACACTTGGTATATAAAAAATAAGAATGATTCGGAAACTGAAAAAGATTTTGATATTTAGACTATTTTACTTTAATGGAATCTAACTTACCTACAGACGAACCAAATACACCAAATCCGTTATTGATATTAGTGTAAGTTATTACTGGATCTGAATTACCGCCATTTATTGAATTAACATGCTTTGCTCTAGCAACTTGATATCTATAGAGAGGTTCTGAAATTGCATTTGTGAAGAAGTATATGTAATCTGAAATTTCTTCTTTAGATGTAATCACTTCTGGATAATTAAAGACCATAGAAAAATTAGAGTAGTCTACCCTATCTATATTCACATAAATACCATCTGTATATTGATTATTATAAAATGATAACGGATTCTCAGTATTTTCAACAAAATTGAGAGGTACCAATTCTGATAGATCTCCATTCTCATTTACTTCTTTATAAAAAGTGTTTATTTTTAAGTATGGATTGCTTAATTTAGAAGCAAATGCCAATTGTGTTTTTAATTGTAATTTATTGTTAGTTTTATCCCAAATAGCATCTTTTATTTTAACTGCAGTAGTATTATAAAAAATGGTCTTTGCATTTAATTCGTTTTCTGGCATGTCTTTTAAATATGCTCTAATCTCATATTTCCAATCAGATCTAGGAGTATGCACTTTAACAGGAATTTTATAGGTTTTACTTTCTTCATCATACTTAAATTCAAAAGGAGCATCTATTTGAGTAAGAAGGTAGATCCTTGCATTTTCAGGATATATAATATTTTCAATATCTGCAAAATTACTAACTGTACTTAAAGTAGCAGTAATTTCTTTACCTGGTACCAAAGTACACTCGATTTGTAGTTTTTCATCGTTTTCAAGGTTTAACTCTACTCTCTCTGAACAACTAACAAATATTGTTAAAATTAATATGTAAATTAGGTTTCTCAGCTTATGTCTATTATATTGCAAATATGCATTTAATTAATAAAAATTGCAAATTATTTAAGTATTATATTATTATATAAAAGTTAAAATGTTAAAGAATAATTTATTGAAGGTAAAATTGGTAAAACACTGATACTATGCAGTTCATAAACATTTGGATCAAATTTGTTACGTCTTACATCGTAGTACAGCGGATTAGCATTACTCAATAAATTGTATACTCCTAAGAAAAATTTCTGCTTACCAAAACTATAATTTGAATAGAAATTAAATCCTAAATC
>JBBKVK010000325.1:0-16515 GCA_037968395.1 Saprospiraceae bacterium
AATATATACTAAAAACCTAATTATAATTTATTTTAACTTTGAGGTTATTATTATGAAAAGGCTTTATTTTTAATAACAACTTAAAATGAATAATTTTATAAAATGACTTAAGTTTAATAAAAAAAAGTTAATAATTAGTCAACAACCGCTTATATATTTGAATAGTATTCTTCAAACCATAATATAATGAATCTACCACTAAGGCATGACCAATAGAGACCTCCAATAATTTAGGGATTTGCAAGTAAAAAAAATGGAGATTATCTAAATTTAAGTCATGTCCAGCGTTGATGCCTAAATCCAATTTATTTGCCAATTTAGCTGCACTTACAAAAGGAGCAATGGCTTCTTCTTTGTTTATGTCATAGTTGTGGGCATAGTCTCCTGTATATAATTCTATCCGATCTGTCCCAGTCTCTTTTGCACCTTCTACCATGCCTAAAGAAGGATCAACAAAGATGGAAACTCTTATATTATGCTTTTTAAACTCGGTGCTAATATCTTTTAATTCTTGTCGGTATTTTAAAGTATCCCATCCTTCACTTGACGTCAATGCTCCAGGAGGGTCAGGTACTAATGTTACTTGTTTTGGAGCATTATCACATACCATTTTAATAAACTCCTCGGAAGGATATCCTTCAATGTTAAATTCTGTTTGAACTACTTGTTTTAAAAGGGGAATATCGCTAAATTTTACATGCCTTTCATCTGGACGAGGATGGACTGTTATACCCTCTGCGCCAAATGACTCGCAATCTTGAGCTACTTTTAACAAATCTGGAAAATTACTACCTCTGGCATTTCTTATTAAGGCAATCTTATTAATGTTAACACTCAATCTTGTCATAATCCACTTTTTAGTCTGCAAATATACTTTAAACCATAAGTATGAGACAAACAAATTGCATGATTGGTCAAGAAAATTCTAACAGAATGAAGGAAAAGCTTTTGAATTTAACAAAAAAATTGTTTTGTTTTAATAGTCCAACTAAGATTTCATTCTTTATTTAATGAATGACTCAATTGATAAATACACTTACTTAATAAATAAAAAGATACAAGTTAATTTAGTATTTGTCGATCATCACATGAAATTGAATTTTAAAATAAAATATCACTACAACATATACTTCAAGTAAAATTAAACTATAGTTTTAAGACCACTTATATATTAAAATAAATTATATTTATCTTTTTAATTCATAAAAAACAAAACAATTATGATCAAAGAATTTAAAGATTTCATTATGAAGGGCAATGTTTTAGAACTTGCCATTGCAGTTATCATAGCAGGTGCTTTTGGCTCTGTGATTACTACCTTTACTAACGATGTATTGATGCCTCCAATAGGTATGGCTTTAGGTGGTGTGAATTTTGACGATATAAAATACGTGCTACAAGCTGCTGATGGAGAAACTCCAGAAGTTGCAATTATGTATGGAAAATGGCTTAACACCATTATTAACTTCTTGATAATATCATTGATTTTATTTATGATAATAAAAGCAAATAATAAAGCTAATCCTCCTGCTCCAGCAGCACCTGCTGGTCCAAGTGATCTAGATTTATTATCAGAGATAAGAGACTTACTTAAAAAATAAGAGACTGTAAAGAGATTTAATAATAAAAGAGTGATGGAGTTTAAAAACTCCATCACTCTTTTATTTAAATCAATAATATTAACTGAATAAAGCTTACTCCCAAAGAGACTTTCTTAACTCTCTTTTGATATCAGTAGCAAGTGACTCAATAGATTCTACAACATCTTCAGCATACTCGCCATTTCTATCTATTTTAATAGTAGGATCTGAATCTAAAACAATTTGTGTTGCTAAAGTCTTAGCTTTTCTTGAGATAAACTGGTCTAAAGTTCCATCTTTGGGTATGATTGCATATATTAACTTCATCTCTAAAGCTTCGGCTACTTCACTAAGAGTATCTATGGATATTGACCCATCTTTTTCACTTCTTTCTAATGAAAAAATTCCACCTCTATTAAGCTTAAGCCTATCCGAAAATTGTTCCTCGGATATATTAATCGTATTCCTGATAAGATTTATCCACCCCCTTTCTGGCATAGCAAAATCCCCAGCCTCTACAATAGGTTTAATCATCCTGTCTAATTGGTCAATTTGGATTTTCTTATTACTTGCCATTCACAATTTTATTTATTATTTCATAAAAATGCAAAGGTAGTTATTAAAATTACAAGCATAGCTTTATACAATTAAATCCTTTTTCCCATTCATACAAGTGAAATAAATACCGTTAGATTTTTACAATTTTTAGTGTTTTCTGTTTTGAGCCTTCGACTATTCTAACGAAATAATTGCCAGAGGCATATAGAGATAAATCAATTGGAATAGAATGATGTGATTTTTGAAGTTTTTTATCTAGGACTATCTTAAGTAAAGACCCATTACAATCATATAATTGAACTCCAACTTTACCTCCTTCTGTGTCTGCTTCTAAGATGGCATGACCTTCAGAAGGGTTAGGATAAATTGTTGCTGTAATTAGCTGGTCATCAAATTCTTCTATTCCAGTAGTAGTGATACAATCCTTAAGAAAAGGAATATGTTGAAAATCTTCAAACAACACTGATCTAACTTGAGATGCTTCTACCTCGAACCAATCGATAAGTATAGATGCATAAATAGATCTAAAATCATATTGCATTGGGACACCTTCGTTTGGTAATATGTTTTCAGATATTTGCGGGTTTTCTCCATAGATGCCTCCTTTGACGCAACCACCAAAAACGAATAATGGTGCTGCTGTACCATGATCTGTACCAAAGCCATCGTTTGAAGCAATCCTTCTACCAAACTCAGAAAACGTCATCCCAATTACTCTTTCTTGTAAGCCTAATGCGTTAATATCTGCTTGAAATGCTGCTATGCTCGATGACAACTCATCCATTAATTCAGTATGGGTGCCATTAAGTGTATCACCACCTATCACTTGATTGGCATGTGTATCAAATCCACCCAAAGACACAACATATACTTTTGTAGTCAACCCCCCAGACACAAGATTGGCAACTATCTTTAACTGATCAGCAAGTTTCATGTCAGGGTAGTCTACCATATTATTCCCTTTTGCAAAAGCGTCGCTTACTACTGTAGAATATGCATTGGACTGAGTGACAACTTTCTTTACAAAGTCTAGTTCCATTCCATAACAAGTATTATCTGGTTCGCCTGATACTGTATCCACTAATTGCCCTAAGCCGTCAGACCCAATTGTGGCATAGCTAAAATTTGCTAAGTCTCCTTGACACGTTTCTGACACTACATAACCTAAAGTAATCGCAAAAGGATCTGGGTAATCTTCATTAGGATAATCGTCAGGGTATCCAGGATATTCTAAGTCAAAGTGCCTTCCTAACCAGCCTGTAGAGATATAATCTTCAGAATCAGAAGCTGAATTCCATATATCAGTTGACCGAAAGTGGGACCTGTTTTGATTAGGATAGCTAACGGATTGTATTACGCCCATTTGCCCTGTGTCATATAATGATTTAAAACCTTCCATACTTGGATGAAACCCATTATTATCACCTGTTTTCAATATACTGGTTTCAGGTAACATAATATTACTTCTGACCTTCATCAGATTGTCAAATTGGTCTAACGGTATAAAAGTGTTTAACCCATCATTTCCGCCATTTAATTGAACTAATACCAATACTTTATCAGTGTCAGGGTTAATTAACGTAGCCAATGATGATTTGGAAATAGCTGTGACTTCCATGCCCCCTAGCATTAGAGGTAGAGTTACTAATGAACTTGTTTGTATAAATGATCTTCTTTTCATGATTGGCTAATTTTAACTTAATTGATATTCAGGCATTCTAGAAATATAAAGTAATAGATCGCTCAATTTATTTAATAATGCTGTTTTTAACTGTGCATTATCTGGATTAAGTATATAATCTCCATACTCTACGG
The DNA here is from genome assembly GCA_037968395.1 of Saprospiraceae bacterium. Taxonomy (GTDB): domain Bacteria; phylum Bacteroidota; class Bacteroidia; order Chitinophagales; family Saprospiraceae; genus JADKBO01. The sequence goes on from JBBKVK010000325.1 coordinate 3,954, forward strand.
TCCATTCAAAATCAGGTAGTCCTGGAAGCAAAATTTCTTTTAATGCTAAAATTTGATTCTCACTTATTGGTTTAGATAGCATGACAGCCACAATATTAGTTATTACCTCATTTACATCATAAGGGTTATCATATTTGGCAATCATGGCTAGATAATCGCCTTTAAGCCTATTGTCACTTGCAATCGCACCATTAATAATTTTACCATTTGAAAAATTCTGTCTTAATGGTAATGTTACAGCATTTAGCCAACCTTGATAATAGGATGGTTCTTGATAGTAGGCTTTCCATCCTGCTACATTTGGTGGATTAAAGTATTCCATCTGCATGGTTCTAAAGCTGTTGAATGTTCGCTGCCAATAGGTATATTGAATTGTCAAATCATTAGGCGGGTCTAACATCTCAATATTTTTGGTGACCCCACCAACAAAGTCAATTGGATTTTTTATCATGCATCCGATATGATCATAACTATAAAAATGGTCGCTTGACAACAAAGCAATTACTGCTTCTTTAATACTATAGTCATTATCTCTGATCATTTGTGCCATAGGCTCAATAATCTGTTGCTCGATTGTGTCATCAATTTTATAATAAACAAACCATCTATAAAGTTTTCTACTCATAAATCTACTTACCTCATCTTGTTCAAATATGGTATCAATAAGCACATTGTACTCTTGGTCACCTAAATTTGAAATTACGGTATTGTTAAACCTATGAGACAAAATTTTATCATCCTGGTCATGTCGATTAGCGATAAAAGAAGATCCAAAATCTGGTCTTGTAGTATTTCGATACCCAAAATCTACCCACCCTGTCAAGGCTCTTGAAAAAGCTCTAACGTCTTGCTCTGTGAAGTGAGTATAATCGCCTGGTGCTACCTGAGGGCCTTTACCTATTGTAAATAATTCTAATAGTTCTCGGCCAAAATTTTCATTAGGAGATGTCTTAGTATTCGATCTGCCATCAAGGTATCTTAGCATTGTTGGATCAATGGTAATCTGTTTTACCAAATCTCTAAAATTAGGTAATGGGTTTGATCTAAATAAATTAATGTATTGATATTCAAACCTTGAATCATTGACTCCAGCGGTCACAAAATGATTGTGCCAAAATAAAGTCATTTTTTCTCTAATATTAATTTCAGTAGATAATATCTTGCTCATTGTCCAACCTACCAAAGATCTATTTCGATACCCATTTGAATTATTTACAACATTGTATGGAGCATCTACCCATGTTGAACCTAATGGTACATCTGGGTCGACTTCAAAATCGTAATTTAATGGAGGTTCTACAGCTGGAAGATCTGACGTAATCATCTCAATTGCATTTTCAAATCCTTCCTCTGTGATTTGCTTTAACATCTCATAGTTAAACCCAAATAAACTTCGGCGGAGTAAATGAGCTGCTTGGATATTTGTCCATTCTCCTTGGTATTTCGTAAAATTACCAGTTGGAGGAGCAGCATGTATAACTTTTTGATCTAAATGAGGTTTTGATGCAATCCTCTTAAAAAGTGCTCGTCTTTGCATAGTGGTTGTTTTAGTTTTGAAATGATAAAAAACAAATTGTTAAATTCTAATGTATAACAAACAGTTTTAGATCAATACATTGAAGTCATTAAAAAACATAATATTAAACCCAGCTTTCTAATAAATTTAACTCCCTCCCACAGTATTGAGGTAAGAAATAAAATTGAATATCAATCTGAACTCCTAGTAGTCCATCCCGCTTATACAGCAGGGCACTTTCGTATCATTTTAACATACGTTATTAATAGACTTCATTCCTTAGAATGGATAAATATAAAAAAGTTTAATCTTATTCCTTAATTAATTTGAAATCAAAGGACTATTAAAAGTCAACTTATTTTGAATTAGCTCCAATAAGCATAAGATTAACAAGAATATATGGTAAATGTAAGCATCTAAAAAGACGCCAAAAAGCCATTTTGAACGATTAATGGTCATATAATTATTGATATGGATTACTTATTCAATAACTAATTTTATATTTGTCAAACTATAATAACTTTAAAAATCTAAATATGAAGGCAATTTACACAATATTACTATTATTCTTTTTCTTAGGAAATACGGCAATTGGGCAATTGGCATATAAAAGTGTGGCTCCTGACTTTACAGCAGAAGACATAAATGGAGTAGAGCATAATTTATACGAATTACTTGATGATGGTAAAATTGTAATCTTAGACATATTTGCCACATGGTGTGGGCCATGTTGGAGTTACCACAATCAACATATCTTAGCAGACTTATATGATGAATATGGTCCAAATGGTAAAGATGAAATATACGTCTTTGCAATTGAAGGAGATCCAAGCACAAATTTAGCTTGTATCACAACTACTGTTGGGTGCAATAGTAATACATATGGAGATTGGACCAATGGCATTCCTTATCCAGTGATGGACAATGCTAAGATAGCTGATGACTATGCTCTTTCATACTACCCTACTATTTATATGATCTATCCAAATAAAAAATTACAAGAAATTGGTCAAAGAAATAAGGCAGGAATATTAACAGCCGCAGCACAATCTGAGGCTTTGGTTTCTGGATCAAATCCTGTAGTATTGTACTCAAGAAACGAAAATGGCAGTGTTTGTTACAATCAATACCCTTCCAGACCTCACTATATGCTTAGCAATATGGGCACAGAAGTCATCACGTCTATGGACTTTGAAGTAACTGAAAATGGGCAAAAAATATTTGAAAATTCTTGGACTGGAACTGCTAATCCATACCAAATCATAACAGAATTAATATTGCCGGTGACAATTGTAGAGCAAAATACGATATATGAGCTTACCATGAAAAACATCAATGGCAATGCAAATGAGGCCGTCGCTTATACATCACACTTAACATTAAAAGTTGATAATTTGATCTTTGTGACAATTACCACAGATGGCAATGCTGCTACTGATAAAAACAGGTATGAGATTAAAGATAAAAACGGTAAGGTGGTGGCGAGTCAATCGATTAACAAAGCTAATACAACCTATAACTTCACTCATGTAATTGAAGCAAAAGGGTGTCATACACTCACAATATTTGATAACGGTGGAAATGGTATAGAAGGTGCACTATCTGTTGTAGATGCTCAAGGTAATGTCATTTATACAAAAAAAGATTTTGGAGAAATGGATGTGCAAAAATTTAGCGTCTCTATTTTAAGCAATAGCAAAGAGCTTGCTTTACAAGAAGTTAACCTGGCACCTAATCCAGTAAATGACAAATTATACATTTCTTCTGAAGATAAAGACATCAATGTCCAAATTATTGATATTACTGGTAAAGTGATTTTGAGTCAAAAGGGATTGGCAAATGACTATATTGATGTAAACACATTAATGCCAGGATTGTATGTTGTAAGACTTTCCAAAGAAAACATTGTAAGTACAAGGAAGATTATTAAACTCTAGTACTTAGATTATATAAATATCAAAGGGGTCTTGCATATGATGCAAGACCCCTTTTTTTTACTATACTTTCAAAGTACATCTCAGATCACATGCAATAAACACAAACTATTCACTTAATCTTAACTACTTAACCAAAAAAGTTAAATCTAATATAAATACCGCAAATAGAAGTTACTAAAACATAATAACATTAGTTTTATTGATGAGACAAAACAATCTATAATTAATCGTAAAACACACTATTATGAAAAAGCAATTCTACATTCTACTTTTGGCATTAACAGTAATGTCTTGTAATACAGTCGAAAAAATGGTTGAAAAAGGTCAATACGATCAGGCCTTTTCTTATAGTGTACAACATCTAGCTGGTAAAAAAGCAAAGAAAACCAAATATGTAACAGCACTAGAAGATGCATACATTAGATTGAATAATCGAGATATAAAGGAAATTGAATTCTTGATGTTAAAGGGATCACCTGCATCCTGGGGTAGAGTATATGATCTTTATATCAAACTAGAAAAAAGACAAAATTTGATCAGTTCCCTAATCCCTTTAGAATCCAAAGATGGTTATGTCGCTCATTTTGAGATGACTGATTATAGTAATGATAAGTTAGAAATAATAAGTAAAAGTACTGAGTATCATTATTCAAAAGCTTTATCACATATTAAAGAAGCGAGAAATGGGAACAAAAGGGCAGCAAGGAGAGCCATGACCTCACTTAATGATGTTAATAAATACTTTCAAGATTATAAAAAGTCTAATGAACTAAAGGATGAAGCCATGACTCTAGGAACAGAGCATATTGCTGTCGAATTTGTAGATAATGACCGTGGTTGGTTTGACGAAATAGCTATGGATAGGATCAAAAGCATAGATATATCAAGATTTAATACTTATTGGGAAAAATTTCATAGATATGATGGTACTTCTAATTACGACAACTATGTAGTAATAGAATTACAAAATATTGATTTAGGTTTAGAAAGAGAATATGTAGATCGCAATTCATTTTATAAAGAAATCGAAGATGGATATGATATTGAAGAAAAAATCACAGTTACAAACCACCCATATGTAAAAAAAGAGAACGGTGGCAAGAAGGTGGATAAAAAAGGCGATAAAGTTGTGATTGATACCAAAGAAGTAACTACAAAAGAAGTAGTTAAAAAGATTAAGTACAGAAAAGTGTATGCTGACATAGTTGAAATAAAAAGAGAAAGGCTCAGTAATATGTTTGGAGTTGTAAAAGTATTCAGAAATGATTCGGATCATCCTGTGTATGAAAATCTAATAAGAGTTGACTTTGATTTTAGAGATGAAGCTGTTAGGTTAAATGGTGACAGAAGAGCATTGCCAACCATTATATGTAATAGGCTAAAGGCCAATATTGCTGACTTCCCAAGTGATTATGCAGTGGTAGATCAATTATCATTTGACTTCAGTTCTATAGTTGGTAATGAAATAAATAGATATGATTTTTTATATAATTAAAAATTTGATCAGGTATTAAGCCGCATTAATTGATTAGATAACGTTTACTTATAAAAGCATGAAAAAGTGTCTCTTTTCCTAGGAAAGGAGACGCTTTTTCATTTGTCATATAATCGTACTCTACAAGATAAGTAAAGGGACGTTATTCATTTTAATCGATTTATCTTTTTGCTCGATTTTTGACATCATTGTATCATTCTTTCTACTAAAAGAAATTAGATTAAATGCATAATCACTTTGCAACTTAAAAACATCCATATTAATTTTAGGGTCAAAATCTTGTTGATGAAAAATTAATTTATTTTTTACCTTAGCTGATAACTCTTTTTGAACATTTTCATCAATTGCTAAAGTTGTAATGATATGAATATTGACTTGATATTGAAGTAAAAGATTATTAAGTATTGCTAAATCATTTAAGTCAGGAAGTGGACCATCAATATAAAAAGCAACTTTCTTCATTCCTTTAAACCTTGCTTTTGGGGGCACAATTAAGATCGGAAGATGAGTGTCACTTAAATACATAATATCAACTGCTTCTATTGAATCTAATGTTATTAGATTAACATTGCCACTTATAGCATTAAGAATTGTTTCTTTTTGAGTTAAACATTCTTTATATTCTGTATCAATCAATGGGGCATTTAACAAGTCATTACTCCAGTCATTTGATAAAGATATTCCAAATTCAGTCAATTTGGTCTGCCTTTCTTGTTGAATATCGATCAACTTATTAACACCAACAATAGCGTTTGACTTCTCCATATTGATTAGCTGTAAAACAGCCATGTTACCAGTCAATAATCTCTGACAAAAGTAAAAGGTATTCAAGGAAGCATCACTAAAGTCAAATGGGATGACAACTTTTGTCAATCTGCCAAAATCTTTTTCTTTTAATATATGAAACAAGGCTTTTCGCAGAGAAAAATTGAAACCCTCATTTTGCCTGATAGTATATATGACACTGTTATCAACTAGTATTGCAGGTATTGATTCAATTTTCAAACGTAGAAATTCATCTACATTGTTTATTTCTTCAATTTGAAATTGTATTTCTGCTTTCTCTAGGTATCTCTGAAGAGTTACATATACCATTTGATGACCAGAAGTCCCCGTTCCATATATTTTAATATTCATTCTTAATCTTCATACGATTGGTATGCCTTCGTATCAATTGCAAGATGTTTGATGATATCATATGTTGTAACAATCCCCATTAATTCTTTATTTTTTGTAACTGGGATTGCATGAAAGATATTTTCTTTAAATATCTCAAGAGCTATATTAATTCTCTCTTCAGGCTCCATGGTAGCAATACCTTTAGTCATAATATGGCTCACTTGATAGTTATTTAGCCTAATTTCTTCCATTTTAGCGTCATCTTGGTTTTCTAAGAATCCTCTTTTAAAAAAAAGAAAATCTGATTTACTTATCAAACCAATTAATAGTCCATCTTCTACAATAGGGATGTGATGAATTTTGTGGTTTTTAAATAATTGTCCTGCTTCTGCGATGCTCGCATCTTTATCAAGTACATGTAAATTGGTAGACATTATCTCTGATACTGGATTAAATAAGTTCATAATTTAAGTTTTATTATTTATGCTGCAAGTTCAGAAGTTACAGAATTAAAAAAGATGATCAAGATCATATATTAGAGTGATTTTGATCAAGATGGGAGAGAATCAATAATTATAACTTTAAGAATCATAAAAAAATTGAAGTCGTATCTTATCTTTACCGTATGAATGATGATCAAAATTTAGCTCTTCGTCTTGAAGCAATCATTGATACTGCAATCGATGGTATAATTACAATAGATAAAAATGGAATAGTCGAAACTATGAATAAAGCTGCTGCATTATTATTTGGTTTCGACCCAATAGAGGTGATTGGTAATAATATAAAAAACCTCATGCCTAATCCGTACAAAGATGCTCATGATGAGTATATTGACAATTACAATCGGACAAAAAAGCCTAAAATAATTGGCACAGGCCGAGAAGTATTAGGCCAGAGAAAAGATGGTACAATTTTTCCCTTTAGACTTGCAGTCAGCGAAGTAATATTGAACGACAGGGTGATATTCACAGGCGTAGTGCACGATCTAAGTGACATTAAGGAAGCCCAACAGGAAGTAATAAAACTTAACCAAAAACTGGAACAAAAAGTAATAGAAAGGACATATGAACTAGAATCAGTTGTAAACAAATTACTTGCTACTAATACTGCTTTAGAAAATGAAATAGAAAATCGAATAACTGTAGAAGAAAAGCTCAAAATAAATGAGGTCGAGCTCATTGAAACCATTCAAAAAGAAAAAGAATTAAATGAATTAAAATCCAGGTTTGTATCAATGGCTTCTCATGAATTTAGGACTCCATTGACCTCCATATTGTCATCTGCGTCATTAATTGGTCGCTATGCAACATCAGAGAGTCAAGAGTCACGAGAAAAACATATAAATAAGATAAAATCTGCAGTTACAAATCTCACAGGCATATTAAACGATTTTTTATCTTTAAGTAAGCTTGAGGAAGGTAAAGTTGAAGTATTGAAATCTAGTTTAGACATCCAATCCCTCTGTATTGAGGTTATTGAAGAACTAAAAGGAATTAATAAACCAAATCAGCAAATCATTCACCAGTCTTATGGTAATAGTAATCATGTGATGGTAGATGGTCGGATACTAAAAAATATACTCTTTAATCTACTTTCTAATGCAATCAAATATTCTAGCGAAAATATTGAGTGTGACATACATTTTAAGGATACCAACTATATCATTAAAGTAAAAGATTATGGAATAGGTATACCAATAGTAGATCAAAAATACTTATTTACTAGATTCTTTAGAGCTGGAAATGTAACTAATATACAAGGAACTGGGTTAGGTCTAAATATAGTAGAACGATATGTACATTTATTAAATGGCACAATTGCATTTGAAAGTACACTCGAACTAGGCACTACTTTTACAGTAACAATACCATACTAAAACAGCAAAATGAAATTAATACTAGTCATAGAAGACAATCTTGATGTAAGAGAAAACATTGCAGAAATATTAGATCTATCAGGATATAAAACTCTGGAAGCAGAAAATGGTAAGATAGGAGTAGCCTTAGCCAGAAGCCATAAACCTGATTTGATACTTTGTGATGTAATGATGCCAGAATTAGATGGTTTTGGAGTGCTAAAAATACTAAATAACACTCCAGGTTTATCTCACATCCCTTTTATGTTTTTAACAGCTAAAGCAGAAAAAAGTGACTTTAGAAAAGGTATGGGCCTAGGTGCAGATGATTATATCACAAAACCTTTTGATGATGTAGAGTTGCTTGAAGCCATAGAAATGCGTCTTAAAAAGAGTGCTAAAATACAATCAGTCAGTACTAATGAAGAAGGCATCAAACTACTTTATAGTGAAGCAAAAGCTAATAAAGAATTTGAAAATCTCTCAAATGGGAAAGAAGTAAAAAACTTTCGCAAAAAAGAGTTTGTGTATGAAGTCGAGCACTACGCCAAGTCATTATATTTTATAGTTTCAGGCCAAGTCAAATGCTATCAGACTAATGAATTTGGTAAAGAATTGATAATAAACTTATACGGTCCTAACCAATTTTTTGGATATCTACCTTTACTAGGAAACTTAAAATATGAAGAATCTTGCCAAGCATTAGAAGACTCAGTAATTAGGATCATTCCCATTGAAGATTTTCAATTATTGTTATTCAATAACAGAGATTTTGCAGCAAAATTCATTAAAATGCTTGCAAACCAAGTAGAACAAAGCGAAAAACAACTTTTAGAATTTGCTTACAGTTCAGTCCGCAAAAAGGTAGCAAATGCCTTATTGTCCATATCTGAAACATCTAAATCAGATAAAATAAAAATATTGAGAGAAGATCTTGCTCAACTAGCAGGTACAGCAAAAGAAACAGTCATTAGGACACTATCAGATTTTAAATCTGAAAAAATAATAGACATTCAAGGTAGTAATATTAATATTCTCAATAAAAACGAATTAATTGAAATGCCTCAATAACTGATTAGCACTATTTTCTTATAAAACCATTCGCCTAGATCGCTCTACTAAACATTGGTGAATCTTCCTTTTGGTCTCCAATTAGTGGGTCGATAGCTGCGCAAATATTTCTAATAAAGTATTTTCCTGTAGGCGTAATGCTTATGCTGTTAGAAGTATATTCTACCAAGCCATCATTTTTTAAGGTCTCTAAGTTTATTAAATTTGGATACAATATTGTGGCATCATCTGATAAAGAAGACCAACATGTATAATCATTACACATAAGATTAATAATATGTCTTCTCATTATTTGCTCTTGATTACTTAATTTGTGGCCTTTCACGATTGGGAGCCTACCATTTGAAATCATTTCTTGGTATTCTTCTACCGTTTTAGCATTTTGGACATACATATCCCAAGAGTCACTTATACCCGAAGTACCTAGAGCAATACTACATTTTGTATAATTAGGGGTATAGCCCATAAAATTTCTGTGCATTTTCCCTGCTAAATAAGATTCATATAGTGCCTCACCTTCTAGACAAAAATGATCCATACCGATGGCATTATACCTAGCATCCTTTAGCATTTCGAATCCAAGCTCAAACAACTCATTCTTTTGTTGGCCTTGGGGGACGTCCGCTAAGGTAAATGCTCTTTGCGAAGCACTCTTCCAAGGTACATGTGCATAGCTGTAAAATGCAATTCTATCTGGCAACAGTTCTTTAATAAAGTTAATTGTGTCTATTATATTTACAGGTTTCTGGAAAGGTAATCCATAAATAATATCATAGTTAATGGAGTTGTAACCAATCTCCCTCGCTTGCAGTGTAACTTGCCTTACTTCTTCTGCTGTCTGTTTTCTGTTAATGGCTGTTAGGATATCAGGAGAAATATCTTGTACGCCTATGCTAATACGAGTAAATCCTAAATCAAAAAGTGTCTGTAAATGATCGATACTCGTACTATTTGGGTGAGCTTCAAAACTAAAATCATGGTTGTCAGCTATATTTACTTTCTCTAAAACACCATCAATCAAACATTTTAAATTTGCTGGACTAAAGAAAGTGGGAGTACCTCCACCCAAATGAATTTCTTTTATCAATGGGGCTTCCTCAAACATAGCAAGATACATTTTCCATTCCTTGAGAACAGATTCTATATAGGGCGACTCAACTTCATGATTTTTAGTAATGCGCTTATTGCATCCGCAATAGGTACATAATGCTTCACAAAATGGTAGATGTATGTAAAGACTAATTTCAGGGATTTGGTTGTATGCTTTAGTCAATTTAGCTTGCCATTTTTTAGCTGTAATTCCTACATCTTCCCAATGAGGAACTGTAGGATAACTTGTATATCTTGGGACTGCGACATTGTATTTTTCTATCAAACCATCCATGATCAAATTTTATCTAATTTAAGATGTAAAAATAAGGACTTCCCAATCTCAAATTCATGACACTTATCAACTCAAATAATGATACAGGTCATCATTTAAAACAGCTATGATGTTTATTTTTGGCCTATAAAAATGAATAATCATGAAAACCCCTGCCTCACTCAAGCAATTTGCCATTACAACATTTGTCATATTGTTATTGATGATACTATTTGCATCTGGTATGTTATATATGGCGTTTGTAAATGCTTAAAAGCAAAAATCAGATTGTAGAGAAAGAGATTTGCCACCATTGCGGTGAAGAATGTCAAGATCAACAATACGAATCTGACGGGTTTGCCTTTTGTTGTAATGGATGTCAAATGGTGTATCAGCTTTTGTCAAGTAACGATATGTCCGCCTATTATTTGTTCGACAAAAATCCTGGCATTTCTAGAAAAGATCAAAAAACTAAGACCTATGAATATTTAGAAAACCCCGAAATTGTTGAGCAACTACTCATTTTTAATGAAGGGAATACTTCTAAATTTAAAGTTACTCTGCCTCAAATACATTGCAGTTCTTGCCTTTGGCTGTTAGAAAACATCAACAAATTAGAGCCTGGAATTAATTCTTCTCGAATCAACTTTCTAAAGAAAGAAGCTATCATCCAATTTGACAATTCATCTGTCTCACTTAGATCTATTGTAGAGTTATTGGTCAAAATAGGTTACGAACCAGCACTAAGTCTAGATAAATTATCTACTAAGTCCTCACTCCAAAAAGAAGACAGAAAACTAACTTACCAAATAGGTCTGGCTGGATTTGTGTTTGGCAATATCATGTTGCTAAGTTTTCCAGAATATCTCGGATTTCACCAAGCATCTCTCAAGATGTATGTTGGTTATATAAATATCTTACTAAGTATTCCTGTACTGATTTACTGTGGCATGGATTACCTTAAATCTGCTTGGGCGAGCATCTATCAAAAAGAATTGAATATAGATGTACCTATAGCAATCGGAATGGTTACACTATTTGGACGAAGTCTTTTTGAAATATTATCTGGCACAGGTGAAGGGTATTTAGACAGTTTATCTGGATTCATATTCTTTTTATTAATCGGAAAATGGTTTCAATCCTATACTTACAAGTCATTAGATTTTGAAAGAAATTATAAGTCATATTTTCCCATATCTGCTAACGTAAAAGTAGGGAACGAGTGGATAGCTATGTCCTTGGATAAAATCAATAAAGGCGATCAATTACAAATAAGAAACCACGAATTAATCCCAACTGATGGAATATTAACAGCAGGAGACGGTAAGGTAGATTATAGTTTTGTTACTGGAGAGTCAGATCTCATTCGGAAACAAGAAGGTGACAAATTATTAGCAGGAGGCAAATATGAGGGTAGCACTATCGAAATGGAAGTAGATAAGTCCGTTGACCAATCATATCTTACTCAATTATGGAATGACAATGTATTCAAACACCATGACCAATCATCGTCCTCAAGACTTATTAATGCCATCAGTAGTCGATTTACTTATGTAGTAATTGCAATTGCTTTGGCCACATTGACCTATTGGTTATTTGTAGATCCTAGCATCGCTTTTAATGCATTTACTGCTGTATTAATTGTGGCTTGTCCATGTGCTTTAGCCTTGGCGATTCCTTTTACTTATGGCAATATATTAAGACTGCTTTCTTCACAAGGTATCTTTTTAAAAAACACCACAACTATAGAGGACATACAAGATATCAATCACATTGTATTTGACAAAACAGGTACATTGACAGATAGCAATAAGATTGACTTACAATATATAGGAGTAGGACTTACAGCATCTGATATAACTCTTGTAGCGTCGCTTACTTCCAACTCCACTCATCCTATTAGTAAAGCCATTACAAGACTACTCCCTAATGAAAATTTATTGAAATGTGAAGATTACAAAGAAACTATAGGTGAAGGTGTAGAAGCTATAATCGATGGATTTAAAGTTAAAGTAGGTTCTGAATCATTTATTTTTGGGTTAGAAAAATCTACTAATAGGAAAGGAGTCTTCATAGAAATAAATGGTATCCATAAAGGATTTTACAATATCCAGCACTCCTTTAGAAAAGGCATTATCGATACTGTCATTAGGCTTCAGCAGGGATTTCAGCTATCATTGGTATCAGGTGATAATGACTTAGA
>JBBKVK010000326.1:0-18981 GCA_037968395.1 Saprospiraceae bacterium
ATTATAAAGACATGTAGATAACTTAATAGATATAATAAGCTGATAGGTGTTAATTCGCTTTCCGTCACGTAGAGTAGTATTCAATAAGAAAGCGATAAAAGAACAATATAGTAATTTGCATTAATCACAAATCGAAATGTCTCTATTTAAAAAAATATTTACCTTACCAATAAGGGGATATCAACTATTTATAAGTCCCCTTCTAGGTAATAATTGTCGATATGTACCAAGCTGCAGTCAATACATGATTATAGCTATTGAAGAGTGGGGTATTTTAAAAGGGTTTTATTTAGGAATTATGCGTATTGGAAGATGCCACCCATTTAGTAAGTCTCACGGACCAGATCCGGTACCAAAAAACGAAAAAAGAAATGAATCAACGTCCACGAAGGAATAGAAAATCAGAAACAGTAAGGTCAATGGTTAGAGAAACCCATCTACGGGTTGAGAATCTAATACAACCAATATTTTTAGTTGAGGGGTCCAACCTAAAAGAACAGATTACTTCACTGCCAGTAGCTTTTAGACTTTCACTTGATAATGTATTACTTGAAATTAAAGAATGTGTGGACCATGGTTTGAAGACGTTTATTATGTTTCCTGCTATCCCGGAAAGTAAAAAAGATAAAATTGCTAGTTATAGTTATGATAGTTCAAATTTTTACCTAAAAGCAGCTCAGGTAATAAAATCCAAATTTCCGGACATTGCATTAATAAGTGATGTGGCAATGGACCCATATAATATTGACGGGCATGATGGATATGTAGAAAATGGTGAAATACTAAATGATGTAACACTTCCAATACTACAAAAAATGGCTATAGCTCAAGCTAGAGCAGGATTTGACATTTTAGGACCCTCAGATATGATGGATGGCAGGGTTGAAGCAATAAGAGAGGCCTTGGACAAAGAAGGTTATATGAATACCTCTATTATGTCATACACAGCAAAATATTGTAGTGGATTATATGGACCTTTCAGAGATGCATTGGAGTCAGCCCCAAAGGCAGGAGACAAGAAAACATACCAAATGGATCCGTCTAACAAAAATGAAGCATTGATTGAAGCCGAGTTGGATGATATGGAAGGAGCTGACTTTTTAATGGTCAAACCAGCGTTACACTATTTAGATGTTATACATTTGTTGAAGCAAAACTTTTCTAAGCCTATTGCCGCTTACCATGTGAGTGGCGAATGTGCTATGTTGTGTTCAGCTGTAATGCAAGGGTGGCTAGACTATAAAACGGTAATGCCTGAGACTTTACTTTGTTTGAAAAGGGCAGGAGCAGATGTAATAATAACCTATTTTGCTAAAGACTATGCCTTATTAGCAGCCGGAAAGCCATATTCATTTAAATTTTAGCCTTTACAGTTGGGAGATATTGATGTCGGGCGTAATAGAATAGGACTAATGTGTTCATTAAATCACTGTAAACCAGACACTTATAGTGTTTTATTGAGATGCTTTTTTATTTTAAAAAGCCAATATTTTAACATTAACCACTGTGTTAATCGGCTATTTTACCCTATTCATCTAAAGTAAGTAAGCTTTCTGAATTATTATTACTGTAATACCATTGATCAGAATATAACTAATACTATAAAAATGAAAGCACATGAAATTGATTATTGGGTTCACGGAGAAGAACTACAATATGTAGAACTAGAACTTGATCCAGATGAAACGGCTATTGCAGAGCCGGGTTCATTTATGATGATGGACGAAAACATCCAAATGCAAACTATTTTTGGTGATGGAACAGACCAAGAAACTGGAATATTAAGTAAGTTATTTACTGCTGGTAAACGTGTTTTAACTGGAGAAAAACTTTTTCTTACCACATACACAAATACTGGAAGTGAGAAAGAAAGAGTTTCGTTTGCGTCACCATATCCAGGTAAAATCATTCCAATTGACCTTGATAAAGAGGGGAACAAAGTAATCTGCCAAAAGGACGCTTTCCTATGTGCGGCAAAGGGCGTTAGTATTGGGATTGAGTTTTCTAAGAAACTAGGGAGAGGATTTTTTGGTGGAGAAGGGTTTATTATGCAAAAAATTGAAGGAGATGGAATGGCTTTCATGCATGCAGGTGGACACGTTACTGAGAGAACGCTAAGAGTTGGAGAACATTTAAGAGTAGATACAGGTTGCCTTGTTGGGTTTACTAGCGAAGTGGATTATGACATTGTATTTGTCGGAGGTATAAAAAACACATTATTTGGAGGAGAAGGAGTCTTTTTTGCTAGCCTAATGGGACCCGGAAAAGTTTGGATACAGTCATTACCAATTTCTAGGTTAGCAGATAGAATAATAGGTAAATCTAGCGGTTATAAAAACCGTGGAGAAGGAAGTGTATTGGGTGGATTAGGTGATTTATTAGATGGTGATGGCTGGTAGAAATAAATAAAACAGATTCTACCTATTCTTTATTTGTATTCTATTGTTTAATTTTGCCTTCTATGAGTAGAATACAAGAGGAAATTAAAAAAAGAGTATTGGTTTTAGATGGTGCTATGGGTACAATGATACAAAGGCATAGACTATCAGAAGCTGATTATAGAGGGGAAAGGTTTAAGGATTTTCATAAGGAGATAAAAGGGAATAACGATCTATTATCGATTACCCAACCAGATATAATAAAAGAAATTCATAAAAAGTATCTCGAAGCAGGATCAGATATCATAGAAACTAATACTTTTAACTCTACGGCGGTATCTCTTTCTGATTATGACATGAGTGATTTGGCTTATGAGCTCAATCTTAAGTCCGCTCAGATTGCTAGGGAGGCTGCAGACGAATACACAAAAACGGACGCCACTAGGCCTCGATTTGTTGCGGGAGCTATCGGTCCTACAAGTAAAACAGCTTCACTATCACCAGATGTAAATAACCCTGGATATAGAGCTGTTACTTTTGATCAACTAGTTGAAAACTATAAGGTACAAGTCAATGGCTTGATTGATGGTGGTGTAGATGTACTGCTTATTGAAACAGTATTTGATACATTGAACTGTAAGGCAGCTATTTTTGCCTGTAAGGAAGTAATGGAGCAAAAGGGTGTGGTCGTTCCTCTAATGATTTCTGGCACAATCACTGATGCTTCAGGTAGAACTTTAAGTGGACAAACAACGGAAGCATTCTATATTTCTGTGAGTCATGCAAATTTATTTTCGATAGGTTTAAACTGTGCCTTAGGAGCAAAGGAGTTAAGACCATATGTTAAAGCACTTTCTGATATTGCAGAATGTAATATTAGTGCATATCCTAATGCAGGTCTTCCGAATGAACTTGGTGAGTATGATCAGACTCCTGAAGAAATGCAGGAATATATTAGAGACTTTGTTGAATCAGGTTTTGTAAACATTATAGGAGGGTGCTGCGGCACTACACCTGATCATATCAGAGCGATGGCAAATGCTGTAGAAGGGCTGAGTCCACGAAAAAAACCACAAAAGAAGCAACTTCCTCAATATTCTGGGCTAGAACCATTAATAGTTAGAGAGGACTTAAACTTTATTAATATAGGGGAGCGGACAAACGTGACAGGGTCTAAAAAATTTGCCAGATTAATTAAAGACGACAACTATACTGAAGCGGTAAGTGTGGCTTTACAACAAGTTGAAGCAGGAGCACAAATCATAGATGTCAATATGGATGAAGGTTTATTAGACTCCGAAGCAGCGATGGCTAAGTTTCTAAACCTAATAATGGCAGAGCCCGATATTGCCAAAGTACCTGTAATGATAGATAGCTCAAAATGGTCAGTTATTGAAGCTGGGCTAAAATGTGTTCAAGGTAAGTGTATAGTTAATAGTATCTCATTAAAAGAAGGGGAAGCTAAATTTTTAGAACAAGCTAGATTAGTCAAAATGTATGGGGCTGCTGCTGTCGTAATGGCTTTTGATGAAAAAGGACAAGCAGATACAATCGAGAGAAAAGTAGATATTTGTAAAAGAGCATACACGATTTTAATTGATAAACTAGGGTTTAAACCCCAAGACATCATTTTTGATCCTAATATTTTTGCTATAGCTACAGGTATTGAAGAGCACAACAATTATGCTTTATACTTTATTGAAGCGACGAAGCAAATAAAACAAAACTGTCCAGGGGCTTTGATTAGTGGAGGGGTGAGCAATGTCTCTTTTTCATATAGAGGAAATGATACAGTAAGAGAAGCGATGCACTCAGCTTTCTTATATCATGCTATTCAAGCAGGGATGGATATGGGAATTGTAAATGCAGGAATGATTGAAGTATATGAGGAGGTAGACAAGGAGTTGATGAGGTTGGTAGAAGACGTCATTTTTAATAGATCCCCAAATGCTACGGAAGCACTAACAGAATATGCTGATAAATTTAAAGGCATTTCGACAGAAGAAGCTAAGAAAGAGGAAGAATGGAGGAGTGCTAGTGTAGAAGAAAGACTGAGTCACTCACTTGTAAAAGGAATTGATAGGTATATTGTTGAAGACACAGAAGAGGCAAGACTTAAGTACCCGAGACCCCTTCATGTTATTGAAGGACCACTGATGGATGGGATGAATATAGTTGGTGATTTATTTGGGGCAGGTAAAATGTTCTTACCACAAGTAGTGAAAAGTGCTAGAGTTATGAAAAAATCAGTAGCTCACCTTACTCCGTTTATTGAAAAGGAAAAGGAAGGTGGTGCACCAACAAGTAAAGGAAAAATATTACTCGCCACAGTGAAGGGAGATGTACATGATATTGGTAAAAACATAGTGGGTGTAGTATTAGCTTGTAACAATTATGAAATAATCGACCTCGGGGTAATGGTTCCAACACAGAAAATATTGGATGAAGCAATTAAAAACAATGTTGATATAATTGGTTTAAGTGGGCTGATAACACCGTCGTTAGACGAAATGGTGACAGTTGCAGAAGAGATGCAAAGACAAGGCTTTACAAGACCATTATTAATAGGAGGAGCAACGACCTCTAAAACCCACACAGCTTTAAAAGTGGACACTAAGTACAAAGGACCAGTTGTACACGTACTAGACGCAAGCCGATGTGTTACAGTTGTTAGTTCTTTATTGAGCAAAGAAGACGATATAGCAATTAATTACGTATTAGACACAAAGCAATCATACGATAAACTTAGAATTCAAAGAGCGGCAAATAAAGTGACAAAGGAATATATCGATATTCAAGCGGCAAGAGATAACAAATTTTCTCCTGCTTCTCATGTTGTTTATGAGCCAAACCAAATAGGGATAAAAGTCTTGGATGACATTGACTTATCGGACCTACGGGGCTTTATTGACTGGACACCCTTTTTCTCTAGTTGGCAACTAGCAGGTAAGTATCCAGCTATTTTCGAAGATAAAATAGTAGGTGTTGAAAGTAAAAAACTATTTAATGATGCCCAAGTAATGTTAGATAAAGTCATTGCAGAAAAATGGATATCTGCAAAGGCAATCTTTGGTATATTCAGTACAGAGAAAGAAGGAGATGATTTAATTTTGGACAGCGAGGGACAAAAAGCTAGATTTTGTTTTTTACGACAACAAAATAAAAAATCAGCAACACTGCCTAATTACTGTTTGTCAGACTTCTGTGAAGATAACGATTACATTGGACTATTTGCAGTTACAGCGGGCATTGGTATTGAAGAACATGTAGCTAAGTTTGAAGCAGCACATGATGACTATTCCGCAATAATGTTAAAAGCCTTAGCAGATCGACTTGCTGAGGCATTAGCAGAAAAACTACACAAAGATGTAAGAACAACCTATTGGGGATATTCGGAAGATGAAAATTTGGAAAATGATTTATTGATCTCCGAAAAATATCAAGGAGTCAGACCAGCACCAGGTTACCCTGCTTGTCCAGACCATACCGAAAAAGACAAAATTTGGAAAACACTAAAAGTACAAGAAAGGATAGGTATCAAACTTACTGAAAGCATGGCAATGTATCCAACAGCAAGTGTAAGCGGTTATTATTTAGCTCATCCAGAGTCCAAATATTTTGGGCTGGGCAAGATCTCTAAAGACCAAGTTGTAGACTATGCTAAAAGGAAGCAGATAGATCTAAGCAAAATGGAGAAATGGCTTGGTACGATTCTTGAATATGAAGTCTAAAAAGGACAATTTTAATTAAACGTGGTCAATGTGGTTAAAATAGATCAAACTTAATTAACAGGATTTGATATATTTTTATACTAAAAAGCACCATATAATTGTTCAATTAACATTAACTTTGAGTAAAAATTTTACTCGATTATTATGATTGAGACACTAATATCTTCAAAAACACGAATTAAGCTACTGTTGAAGTTCTTTCTCAACGGCAATAATTCTTCGTACCTAAGAAGTTTAGAAAGTGAATTTGGAGACTCGTCTAACGGCATACGACTAGAATTAAATAGATTCGAAAAAGCAGGTATGCTCACTTCATTTTTTCAAGGCAATAAAAAACTATTTCAAGCCAACAAACTGCACCCTCTATATTCAGAGATAAATAGTATTGTTTTAAAATATATTGGTTTTGATAAAATAATTGACAATGTTGTTATTCAACTGGGTGATGTTGAAAAAGTTTTTATTGTAGGAGGTTTTGCCCAAGGAATTGATAGTCAAATTATTGATTTACTGTTTGTAGGGGAAATAAACAAAGCCTATTTGATAGAATTAATCGAAAAAGTAGAAAAAATAATAAAGCGTAAAATTAGATACGTATCGTACCTTTCAGAAGAGAATATATTATGGGAGTCAATTACGGACGACCCATTATTATTATGGACAAAAGAAGGAGGGTATGCTTAGGACACATGATAAAGTAATATCGAAGCCTGGAACGACGGTAGTAAAAACAAAGTTGTGGTTTGCTATATACACCAAAGTAAAAACAGAAAAGTATGTGGTTGATCACCTGACTAAAAAGGGCATTGAAGCCTATATTCCATTATTGTCAGTTACTAAAAAATATAAGAGTAAGGTAAAAAAGTTAAAAATCCCATTATTTAATTCTTATGTGTTTGTAAAGATATCAAGAGATGAAAGGGTAAGGGTTTTGGAAACGGAATATGTTTATAAGTTTGTCAAACAAACAAATAAAGAGGAAAGCATCCCTGAGGAAGAAATTAATATATTAAAAAGAGTAGTTGGTGAGTTTGAAGGGGATATTGCTGCTAGTACAATAGAGTGGCAAGAAGGCCAATCAGTAGAAGTTATTGGTGGGTCACTGACAGGGATAAAAGGAAAAGTAGTAAAAAAAGCAAGTAAAAATAACTTTGTAGTAGAACTAACCTCAATAGGGTTTGAGCTACAAATAGAAATAGCAGAATCTCAGCTTAGGCGACTAGATAAAGTAGCGTAGTTATAGATAAAGCATTTATAATCAATGATTTAAGGAGCAAGTCACCCCGACTCTTCATCGGCGAAGCCATTTTTTGGAAAGTTTATAGTAAATAGTGTTAACTTCCTCTTTTCCTGACAAAGAGAGGGTTGAATTGGTTTCACAAACAACTAGAGCAGCCAATAGTGTTTGTTCAAACATTGCAGAAGGGACGGCAAGGAGAACCGCTAAAGATATGGAAACAGTAAATCATATAATTTTGGCTAACGATCAAAAGTATATTTCTGAAGATAAACTTTATGAACTTAAGGAGCAGTGTTTGGAAATTTCAAAAATGCTTAGTGGCTTAAAAAATTATTTTGAGAACGAGAACATTTAACTATTAACATTTAACTATTAACATTTAACTAAAAACATGAAAATAGCAGTAATAGGAACAGGATATGTAGGATTAGTATCAGGAACGTGTTTTGCCGAAACGGGGAATGATGTCATCTGTGTAGACATTGATGAAAAAAAGATAAATAAACTTAAAAATGGACAAGTACCAATATATGAACCAGGGTTAGAAACACTTTTTGTTAGAAACACAGAACAAGGAAGATTAAAATTTACAACGTCGTTAAAAGAAGGAATCAAAGGTGCTGAGGTTATATTCTTAGCACTGCCTACTCCTCCAGGGGAAGACGGATCTGCAGATTTAAAATACATCATGAAAGTGGCAGACGATCTTTCAAAAATAATAACAGATTATAAAGTAATAGTAGATAAAAGTACCGTTCCTGTAGGAACAGCAGAAAAAGTAACCGCTGTTTTAGCAAAAAACCTTGGGAGAGAATACTTTGACGTTGTGTCTAATCCAGAGTTCTTAAGAGAAGGAGTAGCAGTTGAAGATTTTTTGAAACCAGATAGAGTTGTAATTGGAACATCTTCTGCTAAGGCAGAAAAGGTTATGATGAAGCTTTATGAACCATTTGTCAGACAAGGCAATCCAATCTATGTAATGGATGAACGAAGTGCAGAAATGACTAAATATGCAGCAAATTCTTATTTGGCAACTAGGATTACATTCATGAACGAAATCGCAAACCTTTGTGAAAGAGTTGGTGCTAATGTTGATAATGTTAGAAAGGGAATGGGTAGTGACTCTAGGATTGGAAAGAGATTCTTGTTTCCAGGAGTTGGCTATGGAGGAAGCTGCTTTCCTAAAGATGTGCAAGCGTTGGCAAAGACAGCAGAAGAAAATGATTACGATTTTAGAATATTGAAGTCAGTAATGTCAGTAAATACAGACCAAAAAGAGATATTATCACAGAAAATATTAAACAAATTCGGCGGTAACTTAAAAGGTAAGATTATAGCGATATGGGGTTTGGCATTTAAGCCTAATACGGATGATATCAGAGAAGCGCCTGCTATAACTATTATCAACAGGCTTTTAGAACAAGGAGCAAAAATACAAGCTTACGATCCAGAAGCAATGGAAAACTTTAGAGCAGAAGTAACGGATGAAATAATGTATTGCAGCAATCAATATGATGCATTAAAAGGAGCTGATGCACTAGCTATTATCACAGAGTGGTCAGTATTTAGAATGCCTGATTTTACGAAGCTAAAAGAGACTTTAAATAAGCCTTTAATTTTTGATGGTCGAAACTTGTATGATTTGGACAATATGAAAGAGCTAGGATTTGAATATGACAGCATCGGAAGATAAGATTTGAGCAAGAAAGTCACATTTGGGAGTAAAGAAGAACTCAATAAAAAGAGAGAGGAAGTGTTTCTTGCATTAACAGAAGTAGAGAGATTAGAGTTATTTTTTGCAAGAATGAATATGCATAACAAAATGTACGGCTTTACAGAGAAGCCAGAAAACTTTAACTTAATAAGAAAGGACCTTGATAGACTATGATCGAAACATTCTAGAATTCATTAAATCGTGTAATGATAAAGGTGTAGAAATGATGATGGTTGGTGGTGGAGCAGTTAATTTTCATGGTTACCAAAGACATTCTGCGGATATTGACTTTTGGATAAACCCAATTAAAAGCAATCTTGATAAATTGGTAACGGCACTAAAGGAGATTAACATTTTTATAGAAACTCTTCCTTTAGAGGTATTAAATGGTGAACAAAATATTTCAATTAAAATATCTCCAATTACAGATATTGAATTGATTACAAGTTTTAACCCAAACAAAACATTTGATGAAGCTATAGTAACTGCAAATCGTAAAACAGTACATGATGTGTCTTTTAACGTATTGTCATTGGATGATTTGATAGTAAGTAAATTAAAAGCAGGCAGATATAAAGACCTATTAGATGTTTATGAATTAAAACGGATACACAACCTTGACTAACAAATATTTTGCACACGAATCTGCCATTATTGATGATGGCTGCACCATAGGAGAAGGGACTAAGATCTGGCATTTTACCCACATCATGCCTAATTGTGTTATAGGTAAAAACTGCAATTTTGGCCAAAATGTCGTTGTTTCTCCGGAAGTGGTTTTAGGCGATAATGTCAAAGTTCAGAACAATGTATCCATCTACACAGGAGTAATCTGTGAAGATGATGTCTTCCTTGGTCCAAGTATGGTGTTTACCAATGTGATTAACCCCCGTAGTGCTGTCATCCGCAAGAATGAATATATGAAAACGGTAGTTAAAAAAGGGGCTACTATCGGAGCCAACGCTACCATAGTTTGCGGTAATGACATTGGAGAGTATGCTTTTATCGGAGCGGGATCTGTTGTGACTAAATATGTACCAGCATATGCACTAATTGTTGGCAATCCAGCTAAACAAATAGGATGGATGAGCGAATGTGGTCAAAGATTAAACTTTAATATAGAAGGTATCGCAATGTGCAGCGAATCAGAAGAAACATATCAATTAATTAACGGAGTAGTAAGCAAGACCCATTAAATATTATTCTGTTGAACGCCAAATTTAAGAATTAGGATGAACATACAAATGGTGGACGTAAAGTCACAATTTGATAAGATTAGTGATGAAGTGATGGCAGGAATTAGAGAAGTAATTGATACTACCTCTTTTATCAATGGCCCAGCAGTAAAGACATTTGCAAGTAGATTGGAAGAATATCTTGGCGTTAAAAAAGTAGTTCCATGTGCAAATGGGACGGACGCATTACAAATTGCCTTGATGGCCTTAGGGCTAAAACACGGGGATGAGGTTATTGTCCCAGCTTTTACTTATGTGGCAACCGCTGAGGTTATTGCTTTACTTGGACTAAAGCCAAAGATGGTGGACGTAGACCCACATACCTTTAACCTAACGGCAGAGATACTGGAAGAAGCAATTACTCCTATGACTAAAGCGGTAGTTCCTGTTCACTTATATGGACAATGTTCAGACATGGAAGCCATTATGGATGTTGCGAAACAACATCACTTATATGTCATAGAAGATACAGCCCAAGCCATAGGAGCAGATTATACTTTTTATGATGGAACAAAGGTGAAATCAGGGGCAATTGGTCACATAGGTACAACCTCTTTTTATCCGTCTAAAAACCTTGGGGCATATGGAGATGGTGGAGCTATTTATACGAATGACGAAGAGTTAGGAAAACAACTCTATATGATTGCTAACCATGGACAATCAGTTAAGTATGTTCATGATGTAATAGGCTGTAACTCTCGATTGGACTCTATACAGGCAGCAGTATTAAATGTCAAACTAAAGTATTTGGATAATTATGCGAAAGCAAGGCAAGATGTGGCTGCAAAATATGATGAAGCATTTAAAAATATTGACGGAATAACACCTCCTTTCAGGTCTGTTAAAAGCACCCACGTCTTTCACCAGTACACGTTAAAGGTCGCTGGTGGAAAAAGAGATCACCTTAAAGAATATCTCGATAAAAACGGTATTCCAACTATGATCTATTATCCAATCCCACTATATAGGCAAAAGGCTTTTGCCCCATTTGCTGATGGAGTTGTTGCATTACCAGTAACAGAACAATTGTGCAAAGAGGTGATTAGTTTGCCAATTCATACAGAAATGAAAGGTGAGGAGTTGGAGTATATAATTGATAAAATAACAAAGTACTATCATTAAGCTACCTGAAACTGTAGAGTTAATTATTAAAGGAAATCGAAAAATCAAGGCCAACATTTTAGATAAATCTAAGGTTTAATATACAGATGAAAGAAGACCAAAGAGACTATATTATGGATACAATAAAGATGATTTTTATTAGTTGAAAAAGTTTGCACTTATAGGAGCAGCGGGTTACATAGCACCACGTCATTTTAAAGCAATACATGACACAAACAATGAATTAGTTGCTGCTTATGATAAAAACGACTCAGTTGGCCAAATTGACAATTATTTTCCACATGCGTCATTTTTTACGGAGTTTGAAAGGTTTGACCGTCACATTGATAAATTAAGACGAAACGGAAACCAGATAGGTTACACCGTTATTTGCAGTCCTAATTATCTTCATGATGCACATATTAGGTTTGGGCTAAGGAGCGGAAGTGATGTTATTTGTGAAAAACCAATAGTACTTAACCCTTGGAATTTAGAAGCCTTAGAGTCAATTGAGAAAGAGACAAATAAAAAGATATTTACAATTTTGCAATTAAGGCTTCATCCTGCTATTTTAGCTTTAAAACAAAAAGTAGAGGCCTCGCCAAATGACAAAATATACGATATTGATCTTACATATATTACTTCTAGGGGGAATTGGTATTATACAAGTTGGAAAGGAGACGATGAAAAATCAGGGGGAATTGCAACCAACATAGGAGTACATTTTTTTGATATGTTGGGGTGGATTTTTGGCAGGGTTAATGAAAACACTGTTCATATTCAAACCCATGACAGGGCATCTGGATATTTAGAATTTAATAGAGCACGAGTAAGATGGTTTCTCAGCATTAATGAAGACACTATTCCAATACAAATTAAGAAAAATGGTCTAAGAACGTATAGAAGTATGCTCGTAGATGGAGAAGAGATAGAGTTTAGTGGAGGGTTTACAGAGTTACATACGGAGAGCTACAAAGAGATATTAAGTGGTGCAGGCTATGGAATTTCTGAAGCTAAATTGGCGATTCAGACTGTTTATGACATTAGACATAAAGAACCAATAGGATTGAAGGGAGATTTCCACCCTTTTAGTAAAAAGGAATTATCAAAACACCCGTTTAAAAGTTAAAAAATCATGGGCACTAAAAAATCAATACTAATTACTGGAGGTGCAGGGTTCATAGGGAGCCATGTAGTAAGAAGGTTTGTTACGTCCTACCCAGAGTATAATATTATTAATTACGATTTATTAACTTATGCGGGTAATTTAGAAAACCTTAAAGATGTCGATTGTTCAGCAAATTATCATTTTGAAAAAGGCGATATTTGTGATGAAGCTAGAGTATTAGAGGTTTTAGAAAAGCATAAAATTACAGGAATCATCCACCTTGCGGCAGAATCTCATGTAGATAGATCAATACATGACCCTCTGCTGTTTGTAAAAACAAACCTAATTGGAACAGCTAATTTATTAAATTGTGCCAAAAACTACTGGGCAGGTAACTTTCAAGGGAAGAGGTTCTATCATGTTAGCACAGATGAAGTCTATGGGGCATTAGCTTTGGATAAAGGGATGTTTACAGAAGAGACTCCGTATGACCCAAGGTCACCTTATTCTGCATCTAAAGCGGGTTCGGATCACTTGGTAAGGGCATTTTACCATACATATCACATGCCAGTTGTAATCTCAAATTGTTCAAACAATTATGGTCCAAACCATTTCCCAGAGAAACTAATTCCACTTTTTATAAATAATATTTTGAACAAAAAGACGCTTCCTGTCTATGGTAAAGGCGAAAATGTTAGAGACTGGCTACATGTAAAAGACCATGCAAGAGCTATTGATTTAGCATTTCACGATGGAAAAGATGGCGAAACGTATAATATTGGTGGGCACAATGAATGGACAAATATTGACCTTATAAAACTCCTTTGTGATTTAATGGATGAAAAACTAGATAGAAAAAAAGGAGAATCCAGAGAACTTATTACATATGTAACAGATCGGGCTGGCCATGATCTTAGGTATGCGATTGATGCTAGTAAAATCG
Organism: Saprospiraceae bacterium; assembly: GCA_037968395.1. Lineage (GTDB taxonomy): Bacteria > Bacteroidota > Bacteroidia > Chitinophagales > Saprospiraceae > JADKBO01. The sequence goes on from JBBKVK010000326.1 coordinate 13,451, forward strand.
ACAAAGACTTAGGTTGGACTCCAGACTACACATTCGAACAAGGTCTAAGTGAAACGATAGATTGGTATTTGGATAACAAAAAGTGGTTAGAGAATGTTACTAGTGGAACTTATCAAGACTATTATAAGGTAATGTATGAAAAGTAATGAATTGAAACAGACTTCATGTGGCTTCAAGAATTCACGCTAAAATTTGCAATTGACAATATTACTTTTATTGAAAGTAGACTTATGATTAACCCACAAAAGGCACAATAAAGAATAATAATAATTGAAGACAATTCAACAACAGTCAACAACAACAATACCTACTAAATACGGGACCTTTGTCATGTCAACATATTCTAATGACAAAGATGAAAAAATGCCTGAAGTGGTTCTTTGTACCGAAAACTTAGACTTAAACAAACCTGTTAATGTACGAATACACTCAGAGTGCATGACAGGTGATCTTTTTGGATCTCAGCGATGCGATTGTGGTGAGCAATTAGAGTATTCTTTGAGATATATAAGCAGATACTGTGGCGTTATCATTTATCTTAGACAAGAAGGCCGAGGGATTGGTTTGATCAATAAACTAAAAGCCTATAATAAACAAGATGATGGGCTTGACACATTAGAAGCTAACCTTGCTCTTGGGTTTCATGCAGACGACAGAGATTACAGCAATGCGATTGATATATTAAGGGATTTAGGCATTACCAAAATAAACCTATTAACCAACAATCCGGAAAAACTTAGTGCTTTCGAAGACACGAAGATTAAAGTAGAAAAAAGGATTCCAGTTATCATTCAACCAGTAGATGATAACCTAGAATATCTAAAAACAAAGAAAACCTCATTTGGACACCTTCTTTAAACGGTTTAAGCCTTCGGCTAGTTTACGCCTTACGGCTGTTTAAAGTCGGACAGAATTACTAAACGATTAAACAAGCGGCCGAAAGGCCCGATAAACAAAGAAACATATTTGAACAACATTTACCCTATACAGTCATTACACAGGAGAAAGAAAGAATCTCTACTTAACCAAAAAGGAATGGTGCTTTGGTTTACTGGATTATCTGGATCGGGAAAAAGTACAATTGCTTTGGCATTGGAAAAAGAATTGCTTAAAAGAGGATATTACACCAAGTTGCTTGATGGTGACAACATAAGGACAGGACTTAGTAGTAATGTTGACTTTACAATAGAAGGAAGGACAGAGAGTATTAGAAGAGTAGCTGAAGTAGCAAAACTTTTTGTTGAAAATGGGACGGTTACCTTGTGTTCTTTTATTTCGCCAACAAATGACATTAGAAAAACGGCAAGAGAGATCATAGGAGATAAAGATTTTGTAGAAATATACGTTAATACCTCTTTAGAAACATGTGAAGCTAGAGATGTGAAAGGATTATATAAGAAAGCCAAAGCGGGAGAAATAAAAAACTTTACAGGAATTAACGCACCATATGAAGAGCCCATTAACCCTAATGTTATTATCAAAGGAGATGGAGACTTAGAAGTATCGGTTAATCAATTAATGACTATTTTTAACTAATTAGATAAATGAACGTTCAACTAGACCATATACAAGAGTTAGAATCAGAGGCGATATTTATTCTTAGAGAAGTGGCGGCCCAATTTGAAAATCCAGTACTTATGTTTTCAGGAGGGAAGGATTCTATATTGATGGTTTACTTAGCATACAAAGCATTTTATCCAGCTAAAATTCCTTTCTCTTTGCTACATGTAGATACAGGTCATAATTTCGAGGAAACAATAGCATATCGTGATGCTCTTGTTGAAAAGTTTGGGGCTAACCTAATCGTAGCCTCTGTACAAGAAGCAATTGATAGTGGACAAGTCGTAGAAGAAAAAGGAGTAAACGCTAGTCGGAATGCTCTTCAAACAACAGCATTGCTTAATGCTATTGAAAAAGGAAAATTTGATGCTGCATTAGGTGGAGCAAGAAGAGACGAAGAAAAAGCAAGGGCAAAAGAACGGTTTTTCTCTCATAGAGACGAGTTTGGGCAGTGGGATCCTAAAAATCAGAGGCCAGAACTATGGAACCTCTTTAATGGACGGAAAAACATGGGAGAACATTTTAGGATATTCCCTATTTCTAACTGGACAGAATTGGATGTTTGGCAATATTTGGCTCAAGAAAACATACCTCTACCCTCTTTATATTTTGCTCACAAAAGACTTGTTTTTGAAAGAGATGGAATGCTCCTTGCAGATAGTGAGTTTGTACCAAAAAAACAAGAAGAGAAATCATTTGAAGAGATGGTTAGGTGCCGTACAATAGGAGATATTAGTTGTACTGGAGTTTGGAGGTCTACAGCATCCAATGTAGAAGAAATTATTCAAGAAATTGCGACAACCAGACTCACTGAACGAGGAGGAAGAGCAGACGATAAAAGGTCAGAAACGAGTATGGAAGACCGTAAAAAAATAGGATATTTTTAATATTGTTTAGCGCCTTTGGCGTTTACGGCTTCGCCTTGTTTAGCGCCTTCGGCTAGTTTATGCCTAACGGCTGTTTAATGCAGACAGTATTAATAAACACATAAACAGGCAGCCGAAGGCTCCGTAAACCGAGGAGAAGCCGATAAACAAATAAATAAGAAAGTGCTCTGCTAATAAGAGCACAGAAACAAGTGGCCGAAAGGTCCTATAAACCAAGGAGAAGCCGATCAACAAAAAAACAAAAATTGAAGAACACTAACATACTAAGATTTACAACTGCAGGCTCTGTGGACGACGGCAAATCTACCCTGATTGGTAGACTGTTATACGATAGCAAGTCAATTTTTCAAGACCAATATGAAGACATTGAAAAGGTTTCTAAAAAAAGGGGAGAAAAAGAAGTCAACTTAGCCTTACTAACAGATGGGTTAAAGTCAGAGAGAGAGCAAGGCATTACCATCGATGTCGCGTATAGATATTTTAGTACACCTAAAAGAAAATTTATCATTGCTGATACTCCAGGCCATATTGAGTATACTAGAAATATGGTTACGGGTGCATCTACTGCCAATGTAGCACTGATACTCATAGATGCTCGATCAGGAGTTGTGGAGCAGACCAAAAGGCATGCTATAATTGCATCACTACTCCAAATACCACATTTAGTGGTTTGTATCAATAAAATGGATTTGGTGGACTATAGTAAGGAAAGGTATTTAGAAATTCGTCAGGATTTTGAACAATTTTCTGCGAAGCTAGATGTTAAAGATGTCATTTTTATGCCTATATCAGCATTGTATGGTGACAACATAGTTCACCGGTCAGAAAAAATGAACTGGTATGAAGGATCCACATTAATGTACTATTTAGAACACGTGCATATAGCCGGAGATCATAACTTTATTGATACAAGGTTTCCAGTGCAATATGTCATACGGCCATATAATGATGATTTTCATGATTATCGAGGATATGCAGGTAAAGTAGTTGGAGGCTCATTCAAAGTAGGAGATAAAATAATGGCTCTACCGTCAGGCTTTACCAGCAAGGTAAAGAGGATCGTCGGACCATCTGGAGACCTTCAAGAAGCTGTACCACCGCAATCGGTCACCATCTTACTAGAAGACAATATAGATATTAGCCGAGGAGATATGATTGTTAGGGAGAATAATCAGCCAACAGTCACACAAGATATTGAGGTTATGTTGTGTTGGTTTGACCAGTTTAAACCCTTACAGGCTAATAACAAATATGTCCTTCAACATACTTCCAGAGAAGCAAGATGTATCATCAAAGAGGTACGATATAAAATGGATATCAATACCCTTCATAGGATGGAAGACCAAAAAGTGTTAGCTATGAATGACATAGGCCGTGTAGTGTTAAGAACTACTGCACCGTTATTTGTAGACGCATATAGAAAAAACAGAATTACAGGTTCCATTATTATAGTCGATGAGTTTAGTAACAACACAGTAGGCGCAGGAATGGTGATTGGGTAGGAGATTGGTTTTTTTTGCCCCAAACCTTAATAAAAAAAGGTATAAGGCACAAGGTTTAAGGTCAGAAAGCCAGATGCTCACAAGAACACAAAATGCTTCTCCCCCGTTGAATTAGGGTTAAAAGGTATTGGGTTAAAGGTTAAAAAGAATGACCTATAGATAAAAACCTAGAGTCTCTAAAAACCAAAACGGTATACGATCTAGGAACACAAACTGCTTCTCCCCCTTTGAAGGGGGCAGGGGGATGAAAAAGACCATAGCTAATAAGTAAAACAAAAATTGAACACGATTAAAACAACACTCAGATCTACAGCACCAATCCCTACGAAATATGGGAGCTTTGTCATGGAGACGTTTGCCGCTACTGAGGAAGAAACATCACCGACAGTTGTGATGCTCAATCCAAATTGACTTTACAAAAGCCGTAAATGTTCGTATTCATTCAGAGTGTATGACGGGAGACCTATTCGGCTCTCAGCGATGCGATTGCGGAGAACAATTGGATTATGCACTAAGGTATATATCAAGATATGGAGGAATGGTCATATACCTAAGACAAGAAGGGAGAGGCATAGGATTGATTAATAAACTCAAAGCTTACAATAAACAAGATGAAGGATTAGACACCCTAGAAGCTAACCTTGCTCTTGGTTTTCATGCAGACGACAGAGATTATTCCGATGCTTTAGAAGTAATTAGGCAACATCAATGTTCCGAGATTAACCTCTTAACCAACAGTCCAGAAAAGTTAAAAGCATTTGACAATTCAGACATCAAAGTTGTCAAACGCATTCCAGTAATTATCCAGCCAGTGGACGAAAACATGGAATACCTTAAGACGAAGAAGGAATCGTTCGAGCATTTGTTATGATCGCTTGTATTGCGGAATTGCTTGAATTGCTGAACTGCTGATTTGCGGAACTGCTTGATTTGCGGAACTGCTTGAATTGCTTAAAATGTAGAACTGCTGAATTGCTGAAATGAAAAAATTAATAAATGCAAAAAGAACACCAATTTCCTTATGAAAAATACGAGATACACAGTTTAAGCGTAGAGTTTAGTGTGCATATGTATAAGATCACAAAGGGGTTTCCTGCAGAAGAAAAATATGGAATGGTTTCTCAAATTAGAAGGGCTAGTAATTCTATTGGAGCAAATATTGCAGAAGGAGTTTCAAGGTTTTCAGAGAAAGAAAAAGCTCGATTTATCGAAATTGCATTTGGTTCCTTAATGGAGGTATCACATTTTTTGTTTTTAGCCCATCGATTAGAATTTGTTTCATCGGAGGATTTTATCGCTACAAAACCAATGATTTTAGAACTATCTAACAAAATAAATGCGTTTCATAAAAAGCTGAATAGATAATTGTTTGATTTGCTTGAATGCTTGAATGCTTGAATTGCTTGAACTGTGGAACTGTGGAACTGCAGAACTGCTTGAACTGCTTAACTGCTTGAGATGCGGAAATGTAAGACCTTCCTGCCGTAGGCAGGAAAAGCAACTAAGCAACTAAGCAACTAAGCAACTAAGCAACTAAGCAACTAAGCAACTAAGCAACTAAGCAACTAAGCAACTAAGCAAC
>JBBKVK010000327.1:0-9604 GCA_037968395.1 Saprospiraceae bacterium
ATTATGGATGTGCCATTAGCAGTTTTATTTTTTGATTGCAAATCAATTATTTCGTATTCAAAAGAACCATCGTTCTTTTCAGCAAAATTTTTTATTCTATCAAAAGTTATTTGTTGACCTTTCGAATCATGCATCTTGAATTTAGTTTTTAAAGAAGAGTCTGATTTAGCTTCTTTCATGCCTATACCATTATCTGTTATTTCTATTTTGAGCGTCTTATTGTTAAGACTTATCTTAATAATAAGATGTGACATTGTTTTTTTAGTAGAAAACCCATGAATAATAGAATTTTCAACAAAGGGCTGAATGATTAGTGGTGGTAGAAATGTTTCATCCATGTTTATGTTTCCTCCAATAGATATATTATAATCAAACCTGTCGCTAAACCTAATTTTTTCCAAGTCCATATAGTGTACTAATGCATCTATCTCTTCGGTTAAAGTAATTTGAGACTTAGTAGAATGATCGAGTATAAATCGTATTAATTTTGAAAATTTAGAGAGATAATTAGATGCATTATCCTTATCAGATTTTAATATGTACCTATTTATTGAATTAAGTGAATTAAATATAAAATGAGGATTCATTTGAGCCTGTAACAGATTCATGTTTAATGTTGATTTTTCTAAATTCAATGCTGCTATTTCTTCTGTTTTATTTAAGACATCAATTAAATAATCATTTTTCGATTGATTATAAGAATAGATTTTGTATGCAAGAGCAAAGGTAAAAATGATTAAATCAATCATTGCTCCAGCAGAGGCAATCATGGCAGAGATATTGTTATTCGATAGACTTGATATCAACTCTCCAAGTAATAAAAAAGAACTCCCTAATAAAATGAACAATACATATCGATCTGTATAATATTTTAACAACATAAATATTAAGCCAATACCAAGTACTCCAAGGACCATACGAGCAGTAAAATAATAGGAATAACTAAGAGCAAAGTTCCCTTTATATAACAATATGACTTCGGGTATAAGAGCTAGTAGGGATACCAGACAGTAAAGTCTTACTATTTTGTAAAATGTTGGGTACTTGACTTTAGCATCTAAAAAGAATACTACGAATAGAACATAGCAAAGAAAAAAGGCTATTGCTAAAAACATTTTAGAATAAACCCATGGCATATATACTGCATCCAAGTGAAAAAGCTCAAACTTCTCTGCTAATACTCTGTACGTATTGTAAAAAAGTAGGAAACAATATATGGCGTAGAATAAAAACGATTTATCCCGTATTCTGTAAAAAATAAATATAGAAATGACCGAAAGTAATAGAACCATTCCTGCAAAAACAGAAAAGAAAAAGAACTTTGGAGCCTCTTTTATCATGACTCTACTGTCAAAATTGAAACTACTACTAATTGTTGGAGTAAAATCTTTTGGTAGATGGAAATCACCTATCTTAGCAATAAATATATGATCACCTGGTGGTAAATCAAAATGACTTATCAAATTATGCTTTTGTACTAATATTCCACGAACATCAGAACATGGAAGGTTGTTACAAATATTTGAAGGAATTGAATCAAGCCAGGATTTTTCTATATACCCTTCAGCATGCATAGGTATATCAGCACTAAGGTTATTTTTTAAAATTACAGCGACCCAATATTTATTAAAAGATCTTGAAAGTTTTCCGGGGTCCTGCCATTCAGTATAATCGGTATTTAATAATATGTCTTTTGCTTGGTCAAAAGTATACCCGCTATCAATAAGGATGGTATATTTTGCATTGATCTTGTAACTGGAAGGACTACATAAAAGTGTGTCAAGTGATCTCCCTTCCTCATGTAAAAAGAGTAACAACATTGCAGAGCAAAGTAATTTAACAATCCGAAATGTTTGTGTTGCATTCATCTAATGGCAAATATATAGATGATCTTATTATAATTCATTGGTTGTCTAGTGAATTGTTGTTTTGGAGAAAGGGTTGGCATTGTAATTAAATTAATCAATGACATATTAACTCTAATATTTCTATAAACAATAAGTCAAAGTCCCTTAATAAAATTACCATTTGCTTTACCAGAGATGCTTTTTACTTGTTAGGTGAAAATCACTTATCAGAAGTCATTTTATTTGTATGTTATTTAATTTTTAAACGAATGGATTATGACAATTTGTAAATTATTTCTAGGATTAACGGTCCTTATTTTTTCAATTACGCTAGCAATAGGACAAATCGATTTGGTAGCAGTTGGACATTTGATTACAGGGAGTAACGGATCAGTTTCTATAAGCATTGGTCAAGTGTCACATGAGCAAATTAATGGTGCGAATGGATTCATTATTCAAGGTGTACAGCAACCAATTGAAGTTTCTAGATTGAATACTTCAATAATAGAGAAAAATGAATTAGTTGGTCTTTTAGTATATCCCAATCCGACAACTAATTATATTAATATTTCATTATCAGGTGTCCAGAATCCACCAACCTATCAAGTTGATGTTTGTAACAATCAAGGTATCAAGGTTTATCAAAAGATTAGTCAGCCAGGAGCTCAATGTGAAGTCGATCTTTCTACATTTCCATCTGGCATTTATATATTATCCATAACAACATTAGAATGGAGAAAAGCATTTTTCAGAGTTTCTAAAATTTAATCAATAAACCCCTAAATACACACTACAAATGAGAGCACTTTTTATCGTATTAATAATCTTGGTTGTGCAAACCATTTTAATGGCACAAGCACCTACTAATTTCACTTATCAAGGTGTAGTTAGAGACGAAAATTCTATGCTTGTTACGAATAAGAATATTGGTGTCCAAATATCTGTCTTGCAAGGAAGTGCTGTAGGCACAGAAGTTTATAAAGAACGACATTTTATAGAATCAAATGAGAATGGACTTATTACATTATTAGTAGGACAGGGCACGGTAATCAGTGGAGTAATAGCTTCAATTAATTGGAATGCAGGTCCGTTATATATGAAATCAGAGATAGATTTGAATGGAGGTGCTAATTATACCATAAGTGGAGTTTCCATGGTATCATCAGTTCCATATGCTTTGTATGCCAAGAATGTAGAGAATCTACCCCCATTAAAAATTGGTGAGTTAAGTGATGTCAATACATCTAATGTTGGGGTAGGGCAAGTTCTGAAATGGAATGGTACTGAATGGGTACCTGGAAATGATATTATTGGAGGAGGATCAGGACCAACTTATACAGGAGGATCAGGAATAAATATTGATGGCAATAATGTGATCACAAATACTGGTGATAATGATAATAGCTTGACTAACGAATTACAGACTTTGTCATTAAACGGAGATCAGCTCTCATTATCAAATAATGGAGGGATGGTAACGCTTCCAACCCAAAATAATATAACCTATCTATCAGGGCAAGGGATTACGTTTACAGGAAATACAGCTAATTCCAATATTGTAATTCATGCCGACATGACAGGTTCAGGCACAACTAATTCTGTGCCACTTTGGACATCCTCCAATTATGTTGGGAACTCAATAATCAGGCAACAGTCTGGTAGTCTTATTGTAGACGGGGGTTCTTTTTTTAGAAATCCTACCACAAATGAAGGGATAGAACTAATAACTGGAGCAACTTATCCTTCCATCTTAGCAACCAAAAGACTCATTATTAATGCTGCAAATGATCATATAGCGTTGAACCCAAATGGAAATTCTGTTGGTGTAGGAACCTTAAATCCGTCAGATAAATTGCATGTAGTCGGTGATGCTATTCGATTGAGCAACAATGGCAGTAAGTATTTACGATTAAGGACCGATGGTAATGCCCTAGATGTTAGCGGCTATGGAGCCGATCTACATTTCAATTCAAACGGGAATGATATAGTAATAAATCAGAATAATGGGAATGTTGGTATAGGTACAGATGTCCCTACTGCAAAACTTTCAGTAAATGGGACAGCAAATAAACCAGGAGGTGGCAGTTGGGCTACGTTTTCAGATAGAAGACTTAAAAAGAATATAATTGGATATAATCAAGGGCTCGAACAACTTAAGAAATTGAATATTGTATCTTATGAATATAATGACTTGACTGATTTCGATACTGATGTAAGACATGTTGGAATAATAGCTCAAGAACTGAGTGAAATTGCTCCAGAAATGGTTTCAAAATCTTTCAATGAAAGAAAATCCTCGGAGTCAGAAATATATCTAATGGTTGATCCAAGTGATTTTACCTATATGTCAATTAATGCAATTAATGAACTATCAAAGCAGGTTGAACTTTTAAAGGAAGAGATTGAGATTTTAAAGAAAAAACTGAATAAATAGCTAAATTTGTTTTTTCAAGATTTTTCTAATGAAATTTTGATAGATATAGGATCCATGGTAAAAGTAGTAATCATAGATGACGAGCAGTTTTGTGTGGAAGTAATTGAAACTTTAATTCAAAGTCACTTTACATCCCTCTCCATTGTTGGTCTATTTGATGATCCATTAATTGCTGTAGAAAAGATCCCTTCACTTCACCCTGATTTAATTTTTTTGGATATAAATATGCCTAAATTGAATGGTTTTGAACTCTTAGATAAACTCATGCCATTTTCATTTCAAGTTATTTTTACAACAGCCTATGATACTTACGCTATTAAGGCGATGAAATATGGAGCCTTGGATTACTTATTAAAACCAATATCTGCGGAAGACTTGAAAGTAACGCTTGCGAATGTTATTGCTATCGGTGATTCAAAGAGTAAAATTGGGGTACATTCCATTCCTTCCAATAAAGTTAGAAAAATTTCAATTGTAAACAGTGATGGCATCATATTTCAATCTGTGGACGAAATTCTATATTGTGAAGCAGACAATAGTTACACAACATTTTATATCGCCAACGGTAAGAAAATAATTGCTTCAAAAACACTCAAAGAATTTGAAACAGTATTACAAAATGAAAGTTTTTATCGAGTGCATAATAGCTTTCTAGTGAATCTCAATCATGTGGATATGTATGTCAAAGCAGATGGAGGCTCTGTGGTGGTGCATGGACAAAAACTACCAATATCTAGAACAAAGAAAGAGGAGTTCATAGATTTAATACAAAAATTTCATAAAGGGTAGTCTACCTTAAATTAATAAAGTATGGGTGTTTAGTAATAGTCAAAAGACCTATTCCTACGAAATGCTTTGTCAAACATGCCATACACTAGTTGTTGTGCATCTAGATAAATAAGAGAATTATTTTTATTAGATAATTCTTAATAAAATGAAGACATTTATATCCTTTGTGTTTCTTTTGACTACGATTTCTCTATCTGCCACTGTTTATACGGAAAATTACAGCGGTGGCTTAATCGGTAATTGGACCAATCCAAACAGTTGGTCCCCAATAGGCATTCCTGGAGCTTCCGATACCGTGATTATTCTCAATGACACCATTGTAGTTGATGAAGTAATATCTGTGAGTCGCTTGATATTACAGGGAGGAGCATTGAAGCTAGATTCTGTTTTAACTGTTACCAATCGATTTGATTATTCTGGAGGAGTGATTCGAGGAGCAAAAGAACTTACTGTGTTAGGGGAAGCTTTTTTCTTAGGCAACACCAAATATATAAAAACAAAAGTCTTCTTACACGGAAAATCTCAGTGGAATCAGGGTAATATTGAATTACAAGCTAATCCTGATGAAGGAGGTGAAGCGAACCCTGATGAAGGCGGGGAGGTGTTTTTAATGGCAGATACCTTACACATACATTGGGCAGATGCAGTTAACGCTCTGTTTGTTCATTCTGGAAGTACTTACAATGGTTTTCAAATTAATGGAAGTAGTGTGTTTTTGAAAAGTGGACCAGGAGCATTGACGCTAGATGGCGATGGATATGGTTTTCAGACCAATGGTTCTAATGCAAGAGTAAAAATAGAAGATGGCCCATTAAATAATGGTTGTGGTAACTTTTTAGAAACCTGTCAAGGTAGCGGTGACAATAGTACTGGCGGAGGTGGTAGTGGACCAAGTGGTACACCTGGCCAAGATTGCGATACCAATGAAGGAGCGGATACAGGGGCGGCAAAAAGAGTTCAGAAAGGTCATATAGAAGTTGAAATAAATGCATCCTTTCTCCTTAGTCATGCTTATGAATTTACTGCTGGTTCATCGATATCAGGTAATGGTAAAATGTATGTAAAATATGGGTATTTAGACTATAAATCAAATATCCCATTAAGTGTAGACAGCTTAACAATTACAAACGGCTCAATTGTTAAAGGCAATGGCATTATTACTTCTAAAAAAGTAGGACTGACTGATGCCACTCTAAGTGGTAGTTTATCTTTAGTATGTGATAGATTTACGATGGACAAAGCATATCTAGTGGGCAGTGGAACGACCACAATTAATAATCTATTCACGTTAAATAGTACTATTGGTAATTCCATTAATAGAACAATTGTCTTAAAGAATCTTGGAAATTGGAATACTTCTAAAGTAAGTTTTACTAAGCGAGGAAAAATAAAAATAGATCCCACTGCAAAATTATATATCAATACAAATGGCTCTGTTATCGAATACAGACATGGTGCAGGCCCTGTCATTGAAGTGCTGGGAGAATTGGAGCAAACAGGCCAAGGAGGGAAATTAAATTATAAGATTGCAACTGGGGAATCTGGAGGAGGTTTTATTAATGTTGGTGCGGGAGCGGTGGCAAAAGGTTGCGTAGATTGTGATGCTACGATTGGCGGCGGAGGTGGTGGTTGTCCAGCTGGATGCAGTCCTGGTGAGGATGACGATGATGAAGATGATGATGGAATGCCAGATGGACCTGTCACCACAGATTGCGGTGTGGATACTATGGTATTAAATGAAATTAAAGGCCATTTTATCATGCCTTTAGGGTCTAAATTAATATTGAACAATGGTTTTACCGTGCTTGATTCTAGTGGGATAATTGATGGACCTGGCAGAATAAACAACCAAGGCAGATCCTATCTGACACTTGATGGTGGAGTTGCTGAATTGGCGATTGATAACATAGGTAAAGGAACTGTCGCTTTAAATAGCTGCCCAAATACGGGATTGCAAAATCTAGAATTAGATGGTGCCAATGCGAGGTACGTAATCAATACACCATGTTATGCGGGGAATGTTCTGCTAAACTATTCCTCCTTAATTGCAAATGCAGATATCACTCTAAACAACTTAACGGTCAATAATGGGAATGTAAGCGGTGGTGGAAATATAAATGCGTTGGGTAAGATAAAATGGACAGGCATTGGTATAATGAAGGGAAGTGGTAGCATGACATCTGTGGATAGCTTGATATTGAAGAATGTGGGAATGACCATCAAAAAACCAATTGTGGTAAATGGCACGATGCTTATTCAACACTATGCCAATGTTGGATCTTCCCTTTATATCGAAAAAAATGGCGGATTAGGAACTATAACTGTACCAGTTGGCAAAGAGTTAGTTTTACATCCACCAGGGGTGCAATTGATAAATACAAGTGATATGCTTATAGTTGTTGATTCCTTTTACAATCCATTCAAGATTTATGGCACACTTCGAAAAATAGGAGCAAGAAAAAATAGGATTATTAATGGGGGTATAGAGATTAAGGATGGTGCTCAACTAATTGTTGAAAAAGGAAGCCTTAAATGGGGTGGTGTAACCAATCATGGCAATGGCTCTATTGTCATTAACGATGGATCGGACGCAGAACTTTATAGTCTTATAAGTACAACTTCTTCAGGGAGTCCACATGTTCAGACTTTTGCCCCTGGTTTTTCATTAACTGGTAATGGAAATTTTAAAATAAGCGGAGAATCAAAAGCAGATTTCTTACCAGGTATTGGGATGATTTCAGTTGATTCGATCCTAGTTGGTAATGTAGGGGGAAGCAATACTTCAATAAAATCGCAAAAACAAATTTCGAATTCTAATTTAATTATAAAATCCAACTCTGTAGTTTTGTTGACTGATAGCTGTACTTTTAAATCAGTGTCCATGAATAGCAATGGAGATACGTTGCAGTGTGCTAAAGATGTTTTAATCACTGGCAATTTTGAATGGAAACTTGGCACTCTGCTAGGTCCTGGAAGTATCTATGTCCAAGATACTTTGAATATGGATTATCCAAATTCAGGTATACTAAGAATTTTGCAAACCAACTTGTACATTCAGCATTTTGCTGCTTGGAAGAGTGCTGGGATTTTTGGTAGTGGAATGGTGCATGTCTTGAATAATGCAGAGATGAAGATTACAGCACCAACTACTTCAAATTTTTACCCAAATTTAAAGATTTATGCTAATGGATTGCTATCTAAAACCAGCAGTGGTGAAACAACAATATTTAGTCCAAACTCAATTTTTGAAGGCAACTTATCACTAAATCCTGGAAGCCATTTGAAGTTTTATTCCGTAGGTTCTGTTTCTAGATGGAATGGCCCAAATGTATTTGGAAGTGGGAGTATTATTTTTGATTACGGACATACAGCAAATGTGGTAGCACCAACAAATTTTGGAATTTCAATATTAAAATTATCTAGTGCTAATGCTACTTTAAATGATTCGATTGGTAATTCCTTTGGTGGATTAATTATGTCGAATGGCTACTTTAAGAGTTATGCACCTTCCTCCTTTGCTGGTCTAGTTGGGCTCAGTGGAGGTATAATTGGAGGGTCAAAATCTCAGTTTATTTTAAAAAACCCAGCTTTTATTTTAAATTCTATAACATTGAGTGATAGTATATCATTGGTCGTGGACTCTATGTTAACTTGGTTTGATGGATCAATAAATAGTGCCGATGGCTCACTTGAAAAATTAATTATTAATCAGGGTGCTGAACTTAAGAATGATTATGGTCCAAATTCTCAAAATTGCAATGTTGCTATAATAAATAAAGGGTTTATTAATAAAACAGGGAGTGGAACTATAGCAATCAACAATTCTCCCAACTCTTATCTTGATTTGGAGGGAGGTACCTTGCATATTTATGATGGTACTTTAAAGCTAGGAAGGGGTAATCATAAATTAAATCAAGTAGGATTGGTTTTCTTAAGTGCTCCAGGTCAACTATCATACGATCCTAATGGCTTAAATGATACCTTGGTTTTAGGGAATGGATTTAATTGTGCTGGCAATGGTAAGTTGGTTTTCAAAGGCAACGGTAAAATAAGCAATAATAGTTTTATCACTTCAATTCTTGAGGTAAACAACAAGTCATTGACTAACAATACTGCAATATTTCCACGAGAACTTATTGTCTCAAATTTTAATGCAAGATATCAAAATAATGGGCAAACTACAGCTCAAAATTTGAATTGGACATCTGGTGTCATCGGAGGTAATGACACAGTGAGAATAAGTAAGATAGCTTTAATAACTCCTAGTTCTACCACAGGAAGCAAGTTGAGTACAAGTCTCATAATCGATAGTATTGGAACACTCAGTGGGTTTGGTGCCATTTTGAATGAAGCGACTAGCTTAGTTGGAAAAATTGAAATTGGCCCACTTGGCAGCTTAGATATAAATGCAACTTCTGGCATAAATTCAAGCATTCAACCACAAATTATAAATCGTGGCACACTCTCTAAACTTGGAATAAATAAAGTCTGTACTTTGACAGGACGGCTTACGAATTGTGGTACAATTAACGTT
>JBBKVK010000328.1:0-2644 GCA_037968395.1 Saprospiraceae bacterium
AATACTAAAATGAGATTTATTCCTGATGCCATAAACATGGGAGGTAATACCTTAACCCAAAAGTATAAATTCTTGGGATTGAATGTGGGGTATGGGTATTTGTTTTAGACTGTGGATGAAATACATTTAGATTTGTATATAAGTGGTCTAGGATGTTGTCATTATGAGCTAGATGCTTCAGTTTTCCAATATCACCTTGTGCCTTTTTGCCCAAACCCTAAAGGGATAAGGCACAAGGTGGCTGATTGGTAAATCATTTATTGCAGTAATTAAAGAATGATTTATTAAAGAGTAGCATAGAAAGTTTACATTCTCAGATAATAAATCATCTCGAGAATATAACCAAGATTTATTAAATGGAAACAAATTTGGTATATATAACAAATAGCTAACTTTAGCATAATTAAGTTTTAATAATTGGCTTAATAATAGGTGATTATAAGAAGGATCCACAAATTGCGCCTTCCGCATTGAATTAAATAAAAAATAAATGCGTTATCTTTATGTATGCGAAAATGAAAGAAAGTACACCTTCATTAAGAAAATAGGAGTTATGAGTTTAGAGACAGAAAAAATAAGATTGGTAGATGCGATTATCAAGGTGAAGGATATTACTTTATTGCATCAAATAAGGGATGTATTAAATAAAGAAGAGTCAAGCAAATATAGTCTTAGTTCAGATCAAATCGAGGAATTGGAACTAAGAAGATCGAACCATAAAAAAGGAATAAGTAAATCTTACAGCTGGGAAAAAGCAAAAGAACTTATCAGAAAATAATGAGTTATACGGTTGAAATTAAAGAAGAGGCTTTAGAAGATATTAGAGAAATTTTTCATTTTTACTAAGAAGCAGTTGAAGGGTTGGGAAACGATTTTTTGAGTGAGTTTGAAGAGTATATATTGGTTGTGGAAAACAATCCATATTTGTTTGAGGAAAAGTATAAACCCTTTAAAGAAGTTAAGATTAACAGATTCCCTTTTCTGATTGTATACGCAGTAGAAGAACAAAAAGTGATTGTTTACGCAGTGTTTCATACTAGCCGATCGACGGACAAAAAATATAAGAAGTAACTAGAGCATTAGTTTCCATTAATAGATTTAATACACCCTTAGTCTTTAACTAATAGGACTTATTAAAGTCTCGTAAATAAAAAGTTTACATTCCGAGACAATAAACTAAGATTATCAGTTATTACAAGAATGTCAAAACTAAACCTCACCCAATATCCAACAACCACCGCATCTCCCTCTTTGAAGAGGGTCGGGGAGGTGAAAGTCCAACTTCGGCTGACAGGTCCTTCTTCGACGGATAAATTTAACTTCAAATAAATCTTAGTAGTACAGCAAAAAATGGTTTAAACTACCCTGATTATAAAGTAACGAGACTCAAAATGAAAAATAAAGTCTCTGATAGATTAGGGATTTTTTATTTAGGACTAACAATCTAAACTTGTCATTATTAATCATGGCTTTGAGTGTAGAGAATATAATTTTTTTCACCAGATGACTTGGCAATTTCATTTTGTCTCACAGACCATTGAAGAAAACTAAATGCAAAATATAATAAATGACTTAGATTAGAAGAACTGAAAAGAAGTATTTAAAGGTAGCATCCAAGAAATTGAATTATATAAACAATAAAAGCGTTATCTTTATGTATCAGAAAATAAAAAAATGGAAGGAATATTATATGTCACTGACGATCAGAATAAAAAACGGTTTGTTCAAATAGACCTAAGTAAATATGGGGAAATGTGGTCGGAGTTTCATGACGTTTTAATTGCTGAATCAAGGAAGAATGATGAGAAAATCCCATTAGAGGAAGTAAAGAGAATGTTTGAAGCGAATGAATTATAAAGTAGAATTTTCTGCTAGGGCGATTAAAGATTTACATTCTATCCCAATAACCTATCAAGGCAAAATAATAGAAAAAGTGGAATCCCTTGGAGAAAAGCCGTATCCGAAAGGATGCCTGAAATTAAAAGGATTACAAGAGAATTTGTGGAGAATTAGGGTTGGAGATTATCGAATATTGTATCAAGTGGACGACTCCGTAAAAGTTGTAGATATTAGAAAAATAGGGCACAGAAAGAATATTTATTAATCCAGCCCGCTGTCCCAAATATAACACAAAGCCCAAATCAAATAAAAGGTGGCTCAGGGTAAATGATTTATGGCATTATTTGAAGCAACATATTTTAATAGAGTAGCAGTGAAAGTTTACATTCCGAGACAATAAATCATGATTATCAGGTATTACAAGAATGTCAAAACTAAACCTTACCCTAAATCCAACAACCACCGCATCTCCCTCTTTGAAGAGAGCTGGGGAGATGAAAAATCAACGCTGCTAAAGACAACTTCAAGGAGGTGATTTCCTCACCTTGAGCTTTTTTGCCCAAACCCAACGAGAAACATAGAAATATTTAAAAAAAGTCTGCGTTTTATCTTTAACTTTCCTGATCTTAAATTATAGTTTCACATCTCTTTAGGACAAATAAGATGTTCTTAAGAGAATTAAAATCTATAGAATTAAGAAAATGTAGAGTTTTTATGGTTAAAAGAATTAGGGTAAATCGTGTTGCATCGTTGTATAAGAAGCAGACCACATCCTGTTTTGAGTATTTCTTTTTAGTGTTAAGAT
>JBBKVK010000329.1:0-42862 GCA_037968395.1 Saprospiraceae bacterium
TTTATAATTCTTTTATAAAATACACTATATCAAACTATTAAGCATATGAAATAATTATTATGACAAATACATATTAAATATATTAATAATATGTACTTAATATTTAAAGAAACTACTTATATTTGCGGAATATACTGTGTAAGCTGGGCATTGTTTTATAAAGTATATATAAGAACCACCTAGAGACTTGTTAATAGATCTAATATTTATCTATTAAATAAGATTTCTAAAATGAAAGACTTTTTTACGCCTCAAACAAATGGAAGACAGTTCATGTACCTAATGGTATGTCTATTTTCCTTTCTAACTTTTGAAACAACAGCTCAATGTACTATTGAAAACGGTACTATTAAAGGGTATGTTTATCTAGATTCCAATAATGATGGTATTAAAGATATAAATGAATCAGGCCTTGGAGGTGTGATTGTATCTGCATATGATAAAACCGGATTTATTAAATCTGCTTCTTCTAGTTCAAATGGTACATTTAATATCAGCGGACTTACGGATAACAGTAAATATAGGATAGAGTACAGCTATCAAGGCAACTATAAACCTTCGTTTTTAGGATCTTCAAACGGTAGTTCCGTTCAGTTTGTGGGATCTCCAAGTTGTAATGCTAATTTGGGTTTGATCAATTTGAATGCTTTATGCGGTACTAATCCAGAATTGCTGACTACCTGTTTTGTACAAGGACCAACAAGTAATTCAACTTTAGAAACAATAATTGGATTTGAACACAATTTCAATTCTGGCACAAAAGCTAAGAAATATGCAACTCATGCAGAGACTGGTTCAGTATGGGGTATAGCTTGGAAGAGCACTACAAATGAAATCTTTTCTTCTGCTTTCGTAAAGCAATATTCTGGATTAACTTCTAATGGTCCAGGAGCAATAATTAAAACAAAAATTCAAGGATCAACAAATACAACTAAATTGTATGTAGACCTTGCAAAGACTATAAATGTTGGAACTTTATCTGTTACAGATATAAGTGATTGTGATTATGGTAATAATGTAGGTAGAGTAGGACTAGGAGCATTAGTCATTGACCCTACAAACGAATATCTATATGTCACAAACTTAGGCAATAGGTCTTTGGTAAGAGTATCCACAACTGATCCAAGTGATGTTACGGAATATAGCATACCTAATCCTGGATGTTCAGATGGAGAATATAGACCATTTGCATTAAAATTTAAAAATGATAAATTATATATAGGTGTTACTTGTACCGCTGAGACTGCTAGGTTAGAGTCAAGTTCAAAAGCTATAGTATATGAATGGAATCCAGCAAATGCAGCAGGGTTCAGTAACATTTTTGAAACAGCTTATATAAAAGGATATTGGCACGACAGCCCACCGAGTAGTTTAAAAGTATCTCATTGGTTTACTGATATTGATTTTACGGATGATGGTAACATGGTGATCGGCTTATCTGATCGTAAAGGTCATAGATACTGTAAAAATCCAAATAATAGATTGGATAATCAGCAACCAGATATCTTAATGGTTTATAAAGATAAGAATGGGAAATGGACACTTGAGAGTAATGGTAAAGCTGGGACATTAACTGGTTCAGGTGTAGGAAATTCACAAGGCCCAGGTGGTGGTGAATTTTTTGGCGAAGACGCCTTTCCTGCAGGCCCAGGTTTTCACCCAGAAGTAGCTATAGGATCATTTTTTATCCTTCCTGGAACAAATAGTGTTGTAGCAGCAGCATTTGATCCAGAAGGTAATACTACATCTGGAGGTTTTCATAAATATAGTACAACAAATGGTAAAAGATTAAGCACTGTAGAGTTATATACTAGAAATTCTTCAGAATTATTTGGAAAAGCTACCGGATTTGGAGATGTAATTGCTAAATGTGGTGCACCATCGATTGAAATTGGAAATTTTGTATGGAATGATGCCAATAATAATGGACTTCAAGATGCGGATGAAGATCCAATTCAAGGGTTGACTTTAAATCTTTTGGATAGTGATTGCAATATTGTTGCTACTTCAACTACAGATCAATATGGAAATTACAAGTTTAGTGATATCGTTTCTGAAAAAGAATACTATATAAGTATTCCTATTGGAGCATTTGATCAAGACTATGGGATATTGACAATAAATGGTCAAGAATACTCATTTACCATTTCTGGAACATCAAATGAAAATATAGATAATAATGCATCGATATTAGATGTCGATTGTGATAATGTTATTATACCCATTAATACAGATGTGACTAATCACACTTTTGACATAGGTTTAGTAAAGCCAGCAGGATTTGATCTTGCATTAAAGAAAGAGCTACTTTCTTCAAATATTGCCCACCTCAATGAGGTAATACCTTTCAAAATCACGATATTTAATCAAGGAGGAATAGTTGCTAAAAACATAACTATAAAAGATTATATTCCATCGGGATATGAATTTAATGTATTAGATAATCCATCTTGGCAGTATGATGGTTCAAACGCTACTACAACTTTACCTGGAACATTAATCCCAGGAGCTAGTACTTATACGATTATACGATTAAAAATTATCAATACAAATGTTGCTAATCTAGTAAATGTAGCTGAGATTATATCAGCAACAGATCTTAATGACAACCCGGTTAATGACGAAGATTCTGTAATGGATGACGATAATACAAACGATAAAGGAGGTGATGTAGGTACAGATACTGATGATCTATATACTGATGATGGTACTATTGATGAAGATGATAGCGATCCAGCTGTCCCATATATTTTTGATTTAGCGTTGAAGCAGTACTATGATGATAATAATTGCATCACTGGTGGTAGCCAGATAGTTGTAAAAATATGTGTATTTAATCAAGGTAATGTTCCTTCAAAGTCTTTTGCTGTTGCAAATTATGGAGCACCTAATCTTGTTTTTAATAAATCCTATAATCCAGCATGGAAATTAATAGATGGAAAGATAGTCTATGAAGGCGGTGCCATAGCTCCTGGAGGTAAGGTTACTTTAGATTTAAAATTTGATGTTATTAATTTATCTCAAAATATAGAAGTCGTAAATTATGCAGAAATCATTTCTTCCATACCAGAAGGTAGCAGCATTTCTGACGATTCAGATTCTACACCTGATGATATTGAAGATAATGATAAAGGAGGTAGACCAAATACATCAGATGATAACAATATAGATGGTACGCCTGATGTTGATGAAGATGATCATGATCCAATTGTGATTAATTCACGAACAGTAGACCTAGCATTAATATTGACTACAGAAGCAAGACTAATACAAACTGGTGATGAAGTTTGCTTTAAAGTTAAAGTGTTTAATCAAGGGTTCATGCCAATTAGTCAAATTACAATAGCTAACTATTTGCCAGAGGAGCTAATAATGAATCCTGGACAAGGTTGGAAAGCTTATTCAGGTAACAACTATAAAAAAGTAATTAATTTTAATAATAGTTTTGCCCATAAAGACACCTACGAAGAAGAAATCTGTGTGACAGTTGGAGATATATCTGGAAAATCTGCAATCGAAAACTATGCGGAAATATCTAATATAATAGGTATGTGTGGGGAAGATTTAAGCTTAAAAGATATAGATTCTCAAGCAGATGATGAACAATATAATGATGCAGGAGGCAGACCATTGACAAATACCGATGACTCGATAGATGAGTTACCTTCCATAGATGAAGATGATCACGATCCAGCACTGTTAATTAATGTTTCTACGTCAATACCACCAGTCTCAAGTTGTGAATATCAAAATGATGCTACTGAACCTGGAAATGGTATGATAGGGTCAACTGTGCAATTAAAGAGCCCAGCTAATATGGTATGGACACTTGATCAAGCGGTAGGATATTTTGATCCTGCTAGTAGTGCAGGTACCTTAATCAACTTTCCACCTGGCACCACAATGTCTGTATTAAGCACCACTAATGGAGAATCCACTTATGTATTAAATGGAGAGTTTGTGAGTGGTAAGTCTTACAATTTAAGATTTGTAAGTGATAATAATGATTATGCATATGTTAATAGTGGACCTGTGTGTTCGTATAAGTCAGCAACAATTGACGGACCGGTTGCTTTATGTACTGATGGAGTTGCTACTTACTCAGTCTTGGATGCAAATAATGGTGATTGGGATGCAACAGTAACAGGTGGAGCAATTACTCAGACGTCTAATCAAGGAAGAACAATAGTTGTTAATTGGATAGGAGCTGGTCAGAAAGAAATTAGATTCGAACATGCAACTGATCTTACTTATGAGCCAGTGGTATTAAAAGTGGTAACAGGTAGTGCAGATAATGCAATGAAGTGTAGAGCTAACTCTAATTTATCTTTAGATGCAGATTGTAGTGTAGAAATTTTACCTTCTCACATTTCATTAGGAACACCTAACCCAAATGCTGCGTATATAATTATGTCTAACTTAAATGGTGTAGCAATACCTGGTAATATTGTAGATGCCAGCTATTTAGGAAAAACAATTGAAGTAAAATTAATAGAAGGATGCGGAGGTAACTCTTGTTGGGGAAGGATATTAATTGAGGATAAAATGGCTCCAACCATACTTTGCGATAAAGATATTACTGTTTCTTGTTACAAAGTTGATCAATATAGAGGTCCAGTGGCACAAGATAATTGTGGCGAACCAATTAAACTAAACATATTGGATTCATTATACACTCCTATTATGTGTCAAGGAGTAATTTCTGGTACGTTCTATAAAAAATACCAAGCAGTAGATAGCTACGGAAATAAATCAGCAATTTGTGAGCAGACAATTCAAATAGAAAAAGTAAGATTAGATAGTATCAAATTCCCTGCAAACTTCAAAATGGCAGATGCATTAGACTGCAAAGGTTTTGAAGAAGATGGTAATGGATATCCTATTCCTTCTCTTACTGGTTTTCCTACTCTAGAAGGAGATGCTATTTATCCAGAATTTGATAAATTTTGTAACCTATATGTAACTTATGAAGATGAGGGTAATTACCCTTTTGAATGTGCTACTAAATTTATTAGAAAATGGACAGTTTGGGATTTATCATGCGTAAGCAACCCTACAAAAACATCAAAAGAACAAACTGTGATATTTGGAGATAAGTCAGCTCCAACGTTTAATTGTCCTACATCATTTGAGGCTTCAGCAGGTTATACAAACTGTGAAGCTAAAGTTAAACTCTTACCAGCTACTGAGTTTGCAGATGATTGTTCTACCACCTTTAAAGTTGATATGAAGTATCCAGGAGGCTTCAAATATGGTCAAAATGGGAATTTTGATGTTTTCTTACCAGTTGGTATTAATACAATAACTTATAGAGTCTATGATGATTGTAAAAGAAGTAATGAATGTTCTTATACTATAACAGTATCAGACAAGACAGCCCCTTTAGCGATTTGTGATAAGAATACTACTGTCTCTTTATTACCTACAGGAGATGTATATATGTTTGCAAAAACCATAGATGATGGTAGTTGGGATGCATGCGGAATTGTTTCATTTGAAGGAAGGAGAATAGATCAAAGTCCAAATGGTGCATTTGCAGATATCATAGAGTTTGATTGTGACGATGTTGATGCTAAAGTTCCTGTTATTGTTGAATTGAAAGTTACTGATGCAAACAAAAATTCTAATACATGTATGGTAAATGTGTTTGTACAAGATAAGACTAAGCCAGTAATTGTTTGTCCAGATTCGATTATTATCACTTGTATGGATCATTATGATCTTAACGATTTGAGTCAGTTTGGATCAATTACGGTAACAGATGAATGTCAAAATGCTATGGATACGACTGAGACTATAATTAATATGGTGGATCAGTGTAGAGTAGGATTTATTGACAGAATATTTGAAGTAAGTGATGGCTCTAATGTAGCGAGCTGTACACAAAGAATTAGGGTTATTAATCCTATTACTTTCAATATTGACGACCATGTTATTAGGCCTTTAGATTATGAGGTAGAAAATATGTGTGGAGCTTCAAGCTTACACCCTGATTCACTTCCTATTCAAAATGGATGGCCAATCATTGACGAAGGTATATGCGATTTAGTTGCACCTGGCTACAAAGACAAGAGATATGTTTTTGACACTGGGGATGGTACATGTTTTAAGATCATTCGAAGATGGACAATAATTAATTACTGTAAAAAGACAGGAGACAAGTTTGATGAAATATCATTTGATCAAGTACTTAAAGTGAGAAACTTGAATCCGCCTATCGTTACTATAAAAGATTCTACATTTATAAAAGCTCCGCTTAATAAAAACGATTGTGAAATGGGAGCTATAGTGTTAGAAGCTTCGGCTGAGGACTCATGTAAGATGAATGATGATCTATATTGGACATATCAAATATTTTTAGAAGGAGAAACTACTCCTATACAACTGAGTGGTAATGGTCCTTCTGCAAAAATAAATAGAGATTTCCCTCTTGGTGATCACTATGTGTTATGGTCATTTGAAGATATGTGTGGAAATGTAGCTACAGAGAGACAAGATTTTAAAATATTTGATAACAACAAGCCTACTTGTGTAGTATTGGATACAGTTGCTATTGGTTTAGTACCTATGGATTTAGATGATATCCCTGGTGTAGATACCGAGATGGCATGCATTACACCTGATAGCTTAGATGTTAGCTCATCACACCCTTGTGTGGATAATTCTGACTTAATATTTAGCTTTAGCAGCGACGGTATGTTAAATGAACTTTGTTTTGATTGTTTCAATGTAGGATTAGATTCATTTTCAATATTTGTAATTGATCCATCAGGTAATTTTGACAAGTGTGTTGTTAAGATTTTAGTTCAAGATAACAATAATGTCGATCTATGTCCATTTCTTGAAGAGTGCATTGTTTGGCCACAACCATTAAATGAGTTAATTACTTGTTCTGCTGACACTTCAGCTTCACCTGCAGGTTTGGGTATCGCAACAGTGGCAGATACATGTGCTTGTTTACAATATAATATTTCATATATTGACACACAGATCAATAACTTAGCTACATGTAAAGCATTCGATAGAGACTGGACAGTTACATTTACTTGTGGTATTGTGAGAGTATATAAATTTAAACAAGAGGTTTTTATCAAAAATGATGTAGCTCCAAATATTACTTGTCCTAAAAATATTACAATAGACGCTAATACTAACTGTATGGCAGATGTGATACTTTCAGATGCTTTTGCAACAGATGATAATTGTAATACGGATGTTAGTATAACAAACGATTCAGGTTTTGCAACAAATCCTAATGAAAATGCTAGTGGGACTTATCCTGTTGGTGATTATACTGTAGTATTTACAGTATCGGATGCTTGTAATAACACAAATACTTGTTCAACTTCAATATTAATTGTAGACAATTCTGTACCAATAGCCAATTGTAATGACATTACTGTAAGCTTGCTTTCAGATGGTACTTACACATTGAGTCAAGCTGATCAAGATATTATTTCTGCAGGATCTGGTGATAACTGTACTTTTGATGTTACAATAAGTCCATTGGATTTTGATTGTGATAATGTAGGCCCTAATACGGTATTAGTAAGTGTAACAGATGGCAGTCAAACAGCAATGTGTAACGCAACAGTAACTGTTGAAGATAATATTCCTCCGACAGTAATGTGTAATCCATTATCAGTAGCATTAATTGGGAATACGATAACCCTGACTCAAGCTCAGATAAATAGCATTGGTCTAGGATCATCTGATAATTGTGAAGAGCTGACTTTTACTTTGTTAAATCCAACATTTGATTGTGACGATGTAAATAGTACAGTGACTAGAGTGTTGACAGTGTCTGATGATACAGGAAACATGAGTACTTGTACAGCTACAATTACGGTATTAGATCAAGAAAATCCAGTTGCGGTTTGTGTTGATCTTATAGTAAATCTTAGCTCGACAAATGGCACTGTTACTCTAAGTGCAGCTCAAATTAATGGACTTGGACTTGGATCAAGTGATAACTGTAGCTTTGTAATTACAGCCTCACCTACTTCATTTACATGTGCGAATGTTGGGCCTAATGATGTAACTGTAACAGTAACAGATCCATCTAACAATACAGATCAATGTACTGCAGAGGTTACAGTGCAAGATAATACACCTCCAATAGCAGTTTGTAGTGATATAACAATCACTCTAAATGCAATGAATATGTATATGCTAACTGCTAATGATCTAGCTACCATTACAGCAGGTTCATCAGATAATTGTAGTTATGTGCCTTCATCTACAGCGATGTTTGATTGTAGTGATATAGGACTTCCAGTTGATGTGACAATAACTTTGACAGATCCAAGTAATAACACTACTACTTGTGATATCGAAGTAACAGTTACTGAAGGAAATACACCTACGCTTACTTGTAGTGATATAACGGTTTATTTAGATGCAAATGGAGTATATAGTCTTTCAAGCATGGATTCGATGGGTATGGTGATGCAATCTACAGGTAGTTGTGGTACGTCAATAACATTTAGCCAATCTACTTTTGGGTGCACAGATATACCATCAGTTGATGTTCTTATTTCGCTTTTTGATGTTTTAGGTGCATTAATAGATACTTGTACATCTACTGTAACTATAATTGATACTTTAGTACCAACGGCAATCTGTGCTGATATAACAGTGAGTTTAGATGCTACAGGTAACTACGTATTATCACCTGCAGATATAGACAATATAGACAATAATAGTAATGATGCATGTGGAATATTCGCTATAGAAGTTACACCAGATTCATTTACTTGTGGTGAAATTGGAGGAAATACTGTAATATTGACAGTGACCGATAATAACACAAATACCAGTACATGTACAGCGACATTAACTGTTGAAGATAATCAAACCATATTTGCAATGTGTAATGATATTACAGTAAATGTAATGCAAGGTCAAATATATGAATTGACACCTGTAGATAGTGCTGCAGTTATTTTAGGATCATTTGATAATTGTAATTATACTGTTGAGTTTTGGCCTGCAGAGTTTTCATGTGCAGATGTACCAAATTCTCCAATTCAAATGGCAGTTGATTTTTACAACAGCGTAGGAATTATAGAGACAAGTTGTTTTGCAAATGTTACTATACTATCTATGGATACCCTAATGTGTCTTACTCAAGATATTACGATTTATCTAGATTCATTAGGAGAAGTATCTATAACTCCTCAAGATATTGACAACGGGAGTGGAGGTGGATGTGACGCGTCTGTCATGTTTGATATAGATATTGAAGATTTCACTTGTAATGATTTTATTACAAATCCAACGATTGTAACATTAACTGTTTTTACAACTAATGATACTCTGACTTGTACAGCTCAAGTTACAGTGTTAGACACTATTGCACCAATAATATTCGGCTGTCAATCATTGATAGAAGTTGCATGTGATACATTCGATGGCAATTTTGGAGCAATTATGGTCTTTGATTCTATCTGGGATAATTGTACTGCTTATACTATAAATACTGATACATTAAACAATAGCTTTAATAATTGTGGTCAAGGCGTATTCATAAGAAATATAATTGTAACTGATAATATCAGTGGATTAAAAGATACCTGTAACAATACTATAAGTATTATTGGAACATCAACACCATTAGTATTAGGAGACTTTAGCTTGCCAGTGGATACGATTATTAATAACTGTTCCGCATATGATACTAGTATTACAGGAATCGTTACTTTCAATGGAGCTCTGCCCACTTGTTCATTTGTCGAGATTTCATTTAGTGACAATCCAAATGCTCCCGCCGGAATGTGTACAGACACTATCCTTAGGACATGGACAATGTTAGATACTTGTAACGCTAATACATTAACATATACTCAGACAATTACTATTATCGATACTTTGGCACCAATGCTTTCAGCTGTGGATACAGTATTTATTGCTAATCCAAATAATGAATGTTCATTAATAGTAGATTTAAGTGGTATAGTTACTAATACCGATTGTGGGTCCACTAATATTACGGAGACTAACGATTCGCCATTTTCTGATAACCCTAACAGTATTGATGCAAGTGGAGAATATCCATTTGGCACTCATGTAATCACTGTGACAGCAGCTGATGGTTGCGGTAATACTGATACATTAAGTTATGTCTTAGTAATCGAGGATGCTACTTATATATTTGGATGTGTAAAGATAATTGCAAATTTAGGTCCAGATACTATGGCATGTGTAGCAGTAACTGATGTTGCATCTGTTACTGGTCTTTGCGATACTGGATTTACGATAGTCTTAGTAGATGATATTACTGGAATAGAATATCCTCAAGGAGATACTATTAAATTTGATTGTGCTGATTTAGGTGATAAAGTATTCTATGTGTATTTATACCAAGGGACAACCTTAATCGATTCCTGTACAGAAAGAAGTAGTGGTGGTAGAACAATAATTACTATCACTGATGTTAATGGACTTTGTACAGGTCCGATTTCTAGAATAACTGGAAGTATTAAGACTAATAATAATCAAGTTTTAGAAAATGTATATGTAGCATTAGAAGGAAGTGAAATGTATGAAATGACCAATAAAGATGGTAATTATGCATTCCCTGAAATGCCTTCTGGTGGTAATTATATGTTGAAACCAAGAAAGGATGATGGCCTTCTAGCTGGTGTGTCTACACTAGATTTAATATTGATACAAAGACATATACTGAAAATAGAATCATTGCATAATAACTATGATTTGATTGCAGCAGATGTCAATAACGATAATAAAGTGACTGCATCAGATCTTGTGGAATTGAGAAAAGCTATTCTTGGATTGAGTAACTCATTTAAGAATAATACAAGCTGGAAAATGGTAGATGCTGGATATCAATTCCCAGTAAATATGGATCCATTTGCAGAAAGGTACCCTATAGAATATGAACTTTCACCACTTAAAGGCAGAAAAATTATAGACTTTGTGGGTGTTAAAATAGGTGATGTAAACGGAAGTTTTGTTTCCAATGCAAGAAGCAATGAATCAGAAAGTAGATCTGTAAATACGATCCTATTACAAGATGAGTTTAGTGAAGCTAATACTACTAATACTTTAATGTTTGATATCAATGGACTGGATAAGATGTTTGGATTACAATTTGGATTAGAAATCGACGGTCTGAGTGAGATTGTAAGTGTTACAGCGGGTACAACTGTGGATTTAGATTATAATGTGATTGGTCAAACGCTTTACATCAGTTTATCCGATAGAGAGGCTATTGATGTTGCAGACTTGAATTTACAAGTTGTATTCAAGACCAACAAAACAGCTAGATTGTCTGGATTAATATCATTATCTGAAAACCATTTGGACAATGAAATTTATGATAACAATCTAAATCGATCTAAATTAGTCCTAGATTGGAAAGGAGTACAAGTAGCAAATTTTGAATTTTCTCAAAACACTCCAAATCCATGGAAGGATAAGACGTATTTAGAATTTATGATGCCAAATGATCAAGAAGTCTTTATAACTATTACAGATATATCTGGTAAAGTAATTCACAATAGAAAAGTTAATTCCAATAGAGGATTGAATACTATTGAGATCAAAGATAGAGATGTCGATATGATGAGTGGGGTATTTATTATCACACTTGATATAGGAGGCACCCGATTACAACAAAAAATGATTCGATTAAATTAAGAATATACTGTAGGTGGGTGATTTAACCTATTGCTCATCTACTTTTTAAAACTCAAACAACCAACTGAGATTTAATAGTCCCGACACACATTAATTGAAAATTAAAATTTATAACATGAAATCACTCTTGAAAAACATTGTCTTTATTATAGTCTTTGTCATGGTTTACATGACTAGTATTGGGCAATGTGTTACTACTCAAGCCTACTTAGGTACTAACAGCGTCTCAAACCAAAATTATACAGGGAGGCTAGGTTTATCTTTTACCACAACCGCAAACTTGATGGTGGATAGTTTAGGTGCATATGATGCTGGATTGGACGGATTAGTAGCAGGTACAATTATTGAGGTAGGAATTGTGAAAGTCTCGGATGGCAGCTTAGTTGGGTCCACTATCACATTTACTAATAATGAGGGTGTTCTGAACAATATGTTTAGAATGAAACCATTGGTGTCTCCAATTCTATTAGAAATGGATACTGCTTATATATTGGTAGCTGTGGGTTTTAATGCCAATGATGGAAACCATAATGCCATACTTGCTGGAGGAAGTGTTGTTGGAACAGATGATGGGGGAGGTTTGCTAATTTTTGGAAATTATTATTACGATGCTAACACTACATTTGGGGGTACATTCTCTAATAATTTTGCATCACCGCCTGGAGCTTTTCATTCTGCCACAATGGCTTTTGCTGAAGAGGTTGTAAATCCAATCATAACTGGGCCTATAAGTATTAGTCCAAACTTTATGATAAGTTGTGAAGATGATTTGGATCCATATTCATTAGAGCTTGCTACAGGTAGAGGTTTGCCACAACTAGTGACCGACTGTGTTGATACTATAACTTTGGCTGATTTATTGGCTAACTCAGATGTGATAGATGGGTTTGAAGAAGGAGAAATGATCACGATCAATAACTTAACGCTATCCTATACTCAAGATACGATTGTACATCCGCTAGGAAGATGTGATGCTTTTGGAAGGAAATTTCTAGTAAGGAGGACTTACACGGCTACTGATGATAGTGGCAATATGACAACAGTACAACATAATATAACGATCACAGATAAGATAGCACCGACATTGGTAACAAATACTGTGGAACTATATTTGGATGCTAGTTGCGAAGTAACATTTTCAGCAGATACATTAGTAGATGCGGCTACCGATGATAACTGTAGTGCATTTGATGCGAAGTTTCCACCAGTTGTTAATCCTGATAGTACAGGAATGATGAGAGTACTGGATTCAGGTTTAGACTCAGTAAAGATATTAACGCTGACAAAAGCAGACTTTAATTTTACAACATGCCCAGCAATTGTATCGATAGAATTGTTTATTACAGATGAATGTGGTAATGTAGCAATAGATACAGTGAGTGTGGCTATAAGAGATATAATAAATCCCACTATCACTGCTTGTGTTGATGACTCTTCATATGAAGGATGTGATGAAGGTGACATAGGTCCTCCAGATTTAGCGTTTTCAGATACAGAGGTTATAATTACTGAAGCAGATTTTACAACTACCTTAGGTGGAGATGTATCTGATGTCTGTGGGATTATGACGGTTGCATATATAGACTCTCTTGATGAGAGCATATTGGATTGTACAGGTACCAACCCTGTAGTTAGAGTAATTCGTACTTATACAGTTACAGATAGTTGTGGGAATACAGATAATTGCGTACAGATAATAGAGATAAATGATACTACTAACCCGACTTTTGGTTGTCCAATTGATATGACTGTTAATACGTCGGATGATGGTGTTGGCAATTGTGGTACTGTTGTAAACGGCTTGGCATTATTAAATTTATTAGACAACTGTAGTGATCCTGCTGACTTGTTAGTGAATTATACGATTAGTGGTACTACCATGGCAAATGGCAAAGACGATGCATCAGGTAATGATTTTAACTTAGGTTTAAATACTGTAGAATATTTTGTGATGGATTGTAGTGGCAATATTGATTCTTGTGATTTTACAATTACAGTATTAGATGATGAAGCCCCTGAGATTGATTGTTCTATGAGTTTTAGTATGAATAATGATCCAGACAGATGTTCTTCCGTGGTATGTTATGCGGTAGAGGCTGACGATAATTGTACGCCTGTTCAACCAACTACATTACCGGGGTTTACCTATTTAGGAACGTTTGGAGGAAGTACATATTTTAGAAGCATAGGTATTGGTGGATTTGAAAGCTGGGAAAATGCTAATACAATTGCATCTCAGTTAGGGGGACATTTGGTAAGTATAAATTCTCAAGGTGAACAAGACTTTTTATTCAATACTGCTCCAACTGGACGATATTGGTTAGGACTTAGATTTGCTCCGTCAGTAGGTATGTCAGGAGAATTTAAATGGACAAGCGGAGAAGATATAACATTTGAAAATTGGGGTCCTGGACAACCAGGGAATAGTCTATTACATGGAGATTATGTTTTAGAATTTGATACAAACGGTGGACTTTTTGATGGATGGTATAATGGTCAATCATTTCCCCCTGCTAGATATATTATTGAATTCGAAGGTCCTAGATTAGAATTAATTGATGGATTAGCAAGTGGATCTTCATTTCCAGTTGGAATAACTCCAGTAACCTATAGAGTAGTAGATGCTGCTGGCAATGCTGATACTTGTATGCTAGAAATAGTTGTATTAGATATACAGGATCCTGTTATTACATGCCCAACAGTACCAGTAGCTCAATTAGAAGCATTCCAATGTGATACTGTACTAATGTATGATACGCCAACTGCAACTGACAATTGTGACGCAATAGTAACTCAAATTGATGCAACAGGACTTAGTTCAGATAGTGCATTCCTAATAGGAATTACAGAGTTAATATATGAAGCAAGAGATACAAGTGGTAATGCTGATACGTGTTCAATATTTATTGAAGTATTAGAATTCCAAGTTGCTGAGATGCAATGTGAGAATATAAATTTATCATTAGATCAAGTGTGCGAAGGAAGTGTAACTCTTGTAATGGCGATAGGAGCAACAGAAATTGGCTGTCCAGATAGTTGTAAGATTGTAATCAAAGATAAATTAGGAAACGAATACCCTAATCTATTTAATGCTACTCAAATCAATAAAGAATTTGAATACACTATTTATTGTGGTGGAAATTCTTGCTGGGCAAATGTAATCATCAAAGATGACCTTAAACCTACTATATCTAATTGTGTAAACGACACAATAAATTGTGTGGACAATCCATCGATTGCGATAAAGCCAACTGCAGATGATAACTGTATTGCTAATCTTGTAAAATTAGATTCTGCTTATACAAATGTTGGCTTTGAATGCGATTCATTTTTATTAGGTGAATATACTTTTATATGGCAAGCAGTTGATGCAGCAGGTAATGTTAGTGAGAAGACATGTACACAAAAAGTTGGAGTTTCTCGTACAGATTTTTCAAGCATCCCTGCACCTAAATCATTTACTGGTGTTAATTTCTTAGAATGCAATTCCTTTCCAGCACTAACGAATGGAGCTCCAACTCCTAAGTTTGCAACTGTGCCTAAACTTGGTGGGGTTGATTTATTTCCATTTAATCAAGCAACAATCTGTAATGGATTTGTCAAGTTTGAGGATGAAATAATTTTGGATACAAAATGTAAAAAAATGATTCAAAGAATATGGACAATTGGAGAATGGCATTGTGACTCTATTGCAAGGAAGACATTAGTTCAAGTTTTCGAAATCAAAGACACAAAAGGACCAGTGTTTGTAACAAAATTTAAAGATATTACAATAAGTGCTGAGCGTTTCTGTGAAGGCAAAATTAACCTACCAGACGTAACATTAACAGATGCTTGTAATGGTGTTAAAGAACTTTATGTGTCAACAGGGTCAGGAGTATTTACCTATACATCAGTCGGGAATGGTTTATTCACAAACTCTAATAAAGTTACACTGAAAGAAGGAAAGCATACTTTAATATTCTTTGCAAAAGACGAATGTGGTAAACCATCGACAGATAGTATGAAAGTAACGGTCCAAGATTTACTACCACCTATAGCACTGTGTGAAACATTTACTACAGTAAGTTTGACATCTGATGGGCAAGCATGGGTAAAAGCTACCTCTATTGATGATGGAAGTTTTGACGATTGTTCACCTTCAGTATCCTTTGAGATAGCAAGAGTATTTAACTCACCATTGGATACCATGTGTAATCCTGATCACCTAAATTGGACGGATGAAGTTGCTTTTTGCTGTTCAGATGTGGGTAGAATCCCTTTCCCAATGGTAGCCTTAAAAGTCAGTGACAATGGAGGCAATACAAGTATCTGCATGGTACAAGTAGAAGTCCAAAATAAAGAACAATTTAATCAAGTAATATGTCCATCAAACCTTACAGTAAAGTGTGATCTATTTTATGATCCCACAAATCTGACTACTGCTTTTGGAGCGGTTGATTTACCAGGATTGATATGTCCAGGTAATGTTATCCTAGACGATAGGATTACAAATGAAGCTTTAGATGCTTGTAGAGTAGGGACGATCTATAGAACTATAGATGTGAAATTTGGCGGTAAAATAGTATATACTTGTCAACAAACTATTACTGTACAAACAGATAATCCAATTGATGGAAATACTATTATTTGGCCTAAGAATGCGGTCATAACTAATGTATGTCCCGATGTTGCTGCTGATCCTAATTTTATGGCAGCGGATATTGCTCGTCCTATTGTGACAGAAGGCAGTTGTAATCTTGTAGGAATGGAAAAATCTGATAAAGTATTCCAAATTGCGGGCAATGGAGCTTGTTATAAAATAGTAAGAACTTGGAGTGTTATAGACTGGTGTGGTAGAAATCAGAATAATGCTGATACTATCCCTACATGGTCAAGAGAACAAGTGATTGAAATAAGAAATACAATTGCTCCTGTGATTACAAGTGCAGATACAACAGTACGTGTATTTAGTTATACTCCTAATTGCACTCCAATACCTATTAAGTTAACAGCAAGTGCTACAGATTCATGTACATTGGCTGCAGAGTTACAATGGGATTGGACTATTACATTAGAAGGTGGGTCTAAAATAACAGGTAAAGGAAATGATGCCAGTGGCACTTATCCAATAGGGAATCATAGTATTGAATTTATCGTAAGAGATAGATGTGGTAATGTAACCAAAACTGGATATACATTTGAAGTGATTAATGCTAAGACTCCTACTCCTTATTGTAAGTATGGTCTGAGTACATCTTTAGTCCCAATGGATATGGATCCTATGACGCCTGGCCCTGATGTTAAAATGGCGGTAGTCACTCCAGAATATTTTGATAATGGTAGTTACCATGTATGTGGTGGAGATGTATTATTGAGCTTCTCTTCAGATTTAGATAGCACAGAGTTAATGTTAACTTGTGATAATGTAGGCAAACAAAATGTAGAATTATGGGTTACTGATCCTATTACAGGTAACCAAGCATTTTGTAAAACGTTTATTATTGTAAAAGATACAGTAGTTACAAATAGCAATGGTGATACAATTTTAATTTGCCCTTCAAGCTTAATTAATATTGCAGGTAGAGTGGCAACTTCTGACAATAAAGGTATCCTTGCGAGCGAAGTATTGTTAATCAATAATGAAGTAAAACTTGAGCATACTGATACTGATGGACAATACACATTTGCTAATATGCCTAAAGGCGGAGACTATATGTTAGAACCACATAAAGATGGAGACGATATGAATGGTGTAAGTACACTTGATTTAGTATTGATCCAACGTCATATTTTAGGAATGGCCAAGTTTATTGATCCATACACATTGATCGCAGCAGATATTAATCATGATGATAAAGTTACAGCATCAGATCTTGTAGGATTGCGAAAGTTAATCTTAGGAGTAACTGATGGCTTTGAGCAAAATACTTCATGGAGGTTTGTAGATAAAGATCACTACTTCCCTGTAGCTACAGACCCATGGGCTGAATTTGTCAAAGAGGATTATGAAATCAGCTATCTAGATGAAAGCATGAATGTTGACTTCATTGGAATAAAAGTCGGTGATGTTAATGGCAGTGTGGTTACAAATGTGAGAGACAATCACACGGAAAACCGAAGTGGTAAGCAATTGGAATTGTCAATTGAAAACAGATATGTAACTGTAGGTGAAACCGTAAGTGTTATTGTTTCAACTAATTCATCTGTTGATCTTAAAGGATTACAAGCTGCCTTCCAATTAAAAGGATTGAATCTTAATTCTATTAAGTCAGCAAGTATCGAAATTGACGAATCTAATACTTATTACAATACAAGCAATATACTAAATATCAGTTACGCAAATACAAATAGAGAGGTCATCCCAAGTGCCACTAACCTATTTACATTAGTACTTACTGCGACTAAAGCAGGTGAATTAAAGGATATGATTACTATTAACAGTGATCGTATGACTGCAGAAGCATATACGAATGAATCAATGGATATTGAAGAAGTTGTGATAGATTGGAGAGATAATAAACCAACTGGTGATATCTTTTCGGTTGCTCAAAACGAACCAAACCCATGGATGAATACTACAAGCATCGAGCTTAATATTCCAGCAAATGGATTAGTGAGGATTAATGTGAAGGATGTATCTGGCAGAGTACTATACACTAGTAAAAAAACCATGTCTAAAGGAAATCATACATTAATATTGAATAAATCTGATGTTTCTCAACAAGGAGTATTGATTTATGAAATAGAATATGATGGACAGGTAATAAGTAAAAAGATGATTTCTGTAAATTAGGTGATAAATTCAAAATCAGGTAATTGTTAGGTTTAACTAACCAGGTGAATCCTAACAATATTTAAGTTTATAAAAGTGCTAGATTTATTTCTAGCACTTTTATTATTTATTTGTAAAACTGAATATTACATATTATATATATCTGCTCGAGTGGGCCAGTTTAATCTGATGGAATTATAACTCCATAAGCTGATATAAGTATTTGGGATATCGGCAGGCAAATTTGAAATCCATTAAGCATCAAGTAATATATTTTCAACAACCTTCATTCTTGTTTACATCTTGCTGATCTTAAAGCATAAAACCATATATAGACTTTTCTTTAATTCATCATATTTTAAATCATGTTCTGACCATTTTTTAGTTGATTTATTATTTTTAACTAAATTGCATTCAGAAAATAATTTTACCAAATAGACCAATCATGAAGATCAGATTATTACTGTTAGTTTTTTCAATAATTTCACTTCCTTCTATCTACGCCCAGCAGACAATTAATGGAACTTTGCAGCATGGTGGAGTCACGAGATCTTACATATTATATGTTCCAGCTAGTTATAATGCTAGTGAGGCATCTCCTTTATTAATGAGTTTTCATGGGTTTTCTAGTAATGCCCAAATCAACTTTGGTTATACTGATTTTAAATCTATCGCAGATGCAGAAGGCTTTATATTGATTCATCCACAAGGCACACCATTTAATGGTATTCCACATTGGAATGTGGGAGGATTTACTTTAGGAAGTACGACAGACGATGTGGGCTTTGTAGGCACTATGATTGAAAAGATCAGTAATGAATATACTATTGATCAGGATCGGATTTATAGCACTGGAATGTCTAATGGAGGTTATATGAGCTTTTTATTGGCATGTCAACTAAGTGATAAGATAGCGGCAATTGCCTCAGTGACTGGTTCGATGACACCACAGACTTTTGATAGTTGTGACCCCCAACACCCAACACCTGTATTGCAAATCCATGGTACCAAAGATGGTACAGTGCCATATGAAGGCAACTCCTCTTGGACAAAATCTATTGATAATGTTCTAACATATTGGAAAATATTTAATAATTGTAATACTGATGTGGCAATTACAAATATTCCCAATACTAATACTTCTGATGGGAGTACAGTAGATAAATTTGTGTATAGTGGTGGCGATAACTGCGTTTCTACAGAACATTTTAAAGTATACAATGGTGATCATGATTGGCCCGGAGCATGGGGTAATATGGATATAAATGCAAGTAAGGAAGTATGGCAGTTTTTATCACAGTATGATATCAATGGTTTGATAGGGTGCGGCACAACCTCGACAATAGATAAGATCACCGATAATGATCTTAGAATTTATCCAAATCCAACTGCTAGTAGTTTTACTATTGAAAGAAACAATAAAGCTGAATCAGAATACAGCATTTTTACATCCTTAGGAGTACAAGTAGCTTCAGGGATTATAAATGGAAACAAAACAATTATTGATGTATCCACTTTCGATTCTAATATTTATTTTATTAACATAGGCGATCAAGTTTTGAGATTTCTAAAAGTAAATTAGTCAAATAAACCATGTTAACTGATATCAATCCAAAATTACCAATGCGCAATAAAACGGTGACTAAGGATTATTACATCACTAAATTGGGGTTTATAGAATATGGTGTTAAAGACTTCGAAGATTATTTGATGATTCAAAAAGACAAAATTCAAATTCATTTCTTTGCATTCAAAGATCTAGATCCAAAGACGAATTATGGGCAAGTTTATATTCGAACGAATGATATTGAAAATCTTTACTCAACATTCAAGGACAATAAAATCACCATTCACCCTAATGGACCATTGCAAATCAAGCCATGGGGCATGAAAGAATTCGCTTTGTTAGATCCAGACAATAACTTATTGACATTTGGGCAAGATGTAATTAAAGATTAGAAAGATTATTGATTATAAATTGGAAAGATTAGCCAATCTCTCCAACCTGTCCAAACTCTCACTTTTGGCAATTAACGTTGAAAAAAAGAGTTTCGGCCTCACCAGTCCCATTCGGGCTTGTTGGTGCCTATGAGTTATTGAGCTACAGATTTGAAACATCATTCTTTGTTTAGCGGCTTCGCCTATGTTTACGGGGTCTTCGACCACCTTGTTTAATCGTTTAGATTCATACTATAGCTGGACCGCTATCATCTTCATCAATTATCGATCTTTCAAACCTCTTCAATCTCTCCAGTTCTTTCAATCTCTCCTATCTTTCAATTCTTAGGTGTATCTTTGAAATTAATTATCAATCTATTTATATGGCACTTTTTAATTTTGGAGGCGGTTTTAAACCAAAGCAATTTGGGTTCAAACCTAGATATTACGATCAGGATAAGGAGGAACTCCAAGCAAGATTGGCTAAATATGATAGAGAGATGGACAATGCTGAGTTGATGAAAGAAAGGATTAAATCAGGATTCAAATATAGTTCTGGAGGAGATCGAGCTAGCCATAGAGCAGCCTCTCGTAAATCCAATATAAGACTTTTTATTATTATTATAGCACTTGGATTGGCCGCTGTCATGATACTGCAATCTGATAGTATTACTAATATGATGAAGGCTATGCAGGGTGGAGTAGTTGAATAGTAATATTTTTAACGATTCATCTTTTTAATTCGATCCAACATCACTTTGCTGTCTCGTTCTTTAATTGCCTCTCGTTTATCGTAGGACTTTTTACCTTGTGCTAAGATTATTGTAACTTTCACTAGACCTCGGTCGCTGAAGTATACTTTGTAAGGGACAAGAGTCATTCCTTTCTCGGCGATTCTTCGTTCAATTTTATTTATTTCTGACTTTCTAAGTAATAAGACTCTGTCTCTTTTTGCTTCGTGGTTTTGGATATTACCATGATCATATTCACCAATAAAAAGATTTTTTATCAATATCTGATTTCCTTTGATAAGGCAATAAGCATCACTCATGTTGGCATTACCTTGTCTTATGGATTTGACTTCAGTGCCCAATAATGCGATTCCAGCTTCAAATTCTTGAATAAATATATACTCAAATTTGGCTTTTCGATTTACAATTTCTTTAGTGCTGCCTTTATTCAAAGCTTGTTTTATTTTAATTTTGAATGCAAATGTAATCGATTATGTTTAGACTTCTTAAATGATCAATGCTATTTGTTTAATATAATATCAGCACCTATTGATTCAAATGGGATATCGAATGATTCTACTAGAGTAAGATAATCTGGTCTCATCTGTTGAATAAGTTTGTTGATTATTTTCCTTATCGCCTTAGTCTTTGATCCATCGATGTAGTCATTTTCTAGATAATAACCTTTGTGTTCTTCAATAATAGTAAGTGCATATAATTTGTTTAGATTAGAAATTATAGTCTTTTCTGGACTGTCTTCTAGAGAATCTAAAGTCTTTAAGGTCTCTCTATAAGCGAGTCTTTCTATGTAAGCTTTTGATAACTCAACCATGTGATTTTGACACTTCAAGAAAGCTTGGAATGGTGTCAATCTTTTACCTAGAAAAGACCTCATTCTATCAGAAAGGGTTAACAATAATTTCTTTTCGCGATATCTCAGGGCATCTCCTATAAACTCTTTACTCAATAAATGTTCTACAGAGGTGTTTCTAGCATTTATTGGATTTAATTCAGAAAACGTAAAACTCAATTTTTTACTTAAATATCTGATAATAGCCATTGACCCATCATCGTGAAATGATTGTTTAAACTCTGTCAAAAGTCCTTTAGCTACTAATTGTAATAACACAGTATTGTCACCTTCAAATGTTGTGAATATGTCTGTATCTGCTTTGAAACTTGATATTCTATTTTCTGCTAAGTAACCTTTACCACCACAGGCCTCTCTGCATACTTGGATGGTGTTTGTGGTATGCCAAGTAGCCATAGCTTTAAGCCCAGCTGCTTTTGTTTCTATCTTTCTCATATCTCCACCTATAGCGTCCGTGTATTGATGGACCAAATTACTAAGAGCGATATAATAGATGTAAGTTTTAGCAAGCAAAGGGATTAATCTTTTTTGATGCGTAGGATAATCCATGATTAGCCACTCAGGTTTAGCTTCGCTTTCTCCTGAGAATTGTCGGCGTTTTAAAGCATATCTAATTGCTATGGACAAACATGTTTTTGAGGCGTTTAATCCTGCTAATCCTACACAGATTCTACCACCTACCAAGGCTCCTAGCATGGAGAAAAACCTTTTATTTGGATTTTTTATCTCACTGATATATTTACCATCAGGCGAGATATCACCAAATTTATTTAATAAATTTTCTCTAGGGACTCTTATTTTATCAAACCAAATTCGTCCGTTGTCTACACCATTTAATCCCATTTTGTAGCCACAATCTTTTACCGTAATGCCTTCAAATGGTTGTTTGTCTATACCTCGGTAAGGTACAATTATAGCATGTATGCCATGATTTTGTCCGGTAACGATTAATTGAGCGAATACAACTGCCATTGATCCATGTAATGCATTGCCAATGTATTCTTTTCCAGAGGATGCTGTTGGGGAGTGTATTTCTATACTATCATCTTCTTTGATATAGGTTGCAGTTGTCTCTAAGTCTTTGACATTAGACCCATGGC
The DNA here is from genome assembly GCA_037968395.1 of Saprospiraceae bacterium. Classification (GTDB taxonomy): domain Bacteria; phylum Bacteroidota; class Bacteroidia; order Chitinophagales; family Saprospiraceae; genus JADKBO01. The sequence continues at coordinate 23,056 of JBBKVK010000329.1, forward strand.
CAGTCTCAGTCATTGCAAAGCAGCCTAATAATGTTCCTTTACCCAATGGCTCTAGATATTTACGATGGTGTCTTTCAGTACCTAATCCACTGATTGCTCCACCAAAAAGTCCAAATTGAACCCCAAATTTTATAGTAAGTGAGTTGTCATGGAAAGCTAGTGTTTCGAAGACTGCCATATAATCGCCCATGCTTCCTCCTCCTCCGTATTTTTTATCAAAGGCTAAGGCTCCATATCCTTGTTGTGATAGGCCTTCAAGCATTTCTAGGATTCTGCCACGGTAGGCTTCTTTATCGTAGAAAAAGTCAGCACTAAAAGCAGGATCTCGTAATAGTTTTTTAATTTTTCGCTTCGTCTCATGATATTTTCCATCTAAAATAACTGCCATTTTCGATGGATCAAATGTAGGCTGATGCTCAGCAGCTACAAGTTGAGTTACTCCTAAATGCTCTATCATCAACGATAGGTTATCCTCTGATTCTATTCCTAGACTCTCCTCAATTTCTTTTATCGCTTGATAAACTCTAGGAGCATTCCAAATTTCATCTGATTTATAAGATACTGAAGCTTTTGCTATCTCGATCCCAAGTTCAGTTAGATTCTTTTTTTCACCTGCTGGGGTGTTTTTTGCGTGATTTTTTAATGCATCCAACCAACTTTTAAAAGTATCTTTATCTGGAGGGTTTGCTGGATTGGTATATTGTGTTAGGTATGCTCTTTCTTCTTTGGTTAGAAATTCTAGCTTAGATATCTGACTATGAATGAATTTCATTTCACTAGGGCTTAAAACACTATCGCTCCAGCCTACATAAAATAATGGAAGTAAGCTAAGTACACCAGGTGAATATTCATTTAAAACTTGAGACATGGTTAATTATTTTAGATGCTAATATAACATAAATAGCCGCGATATAGTTTTTCCCTTTTTACGACCAATAGATATTTATTTATTCTGATTTAATAATAACTATATAAAGCCGAAACTAAAAAATATTATATTTGTTATAACAAGTATAATATTTAATGACATGGATAGAAAGAAATTCTTAAAAAATACGGCCGCTGGTGTAATCGGAGTGGCAACGTCAAAAGTTGTATTCAATTCAAAACCTAAAAGCACTTTTGATATAATGAGTAAAAATGTCGGATTCAATCATCTGCCAATGTCAACAGATCAAATAATAAAACATAAGACAATGAAAACAGTTATTCACAAGGCGGATACTCGTGGTCATGCTAATCATGGTTGGTTAGATAGCCATCATTCATTTAGCTTCGCTAGTTACCATAACCCAGATCGGATGAATTTTGGAGTGATAAGGGTGCTTAATGACGACATTGTCGCAGCTGGACAAGGATTTGGTAAACACCCTCACGACAATATGGAAATAATCTCCATACCACTAGAAGGTGATCTTGAACACAAAGACAGTATGGGAAATTCTACTATTATTCGTCAAGGAGATATACAAGTCATGAGTGCTGGTAAGGGGATACAGCATAGTGAATACAACAAAAATCATGATACAGCTGTAAAATTTTTACAGATTTGGCTGTTTCCAAATCAGAAGAATGTTACTCCAAGGTATGATCAAATTTCTATAATCGATTTTCAGAAGAATCAGCTGAATCAGATATTATCACCTGATCAAAATGATAGAGGTGTTTGGATACATCAAGATGCTTGGTTTAGTATAGGTGAATTTGAAAATGATACTACTATAGACTACCAAATTAAGAAAGATGGCAACGGTTTATATTTATTCATGTTAGAAGGTAATGCTGAAATAGAAGGACAAAATATCCATAAAAGAGATGGTTTAGGTATATGGGAGGCAAAAGATATTAAGATTATAATGAAAAAAGGGGCAAAAATCTTAGTTATGGATGTGCCAATGGTGATTGGATAATAATATTTATTAAAGATTGTTAGTTAGTTATTTAAATATTACGATAATATTTAATATGTTTGTATCGCTTTGTTAAATATTGTATAATTTTTGATATTCAGTAGTTATACCTATTGACAAGCTGAACTAATCCTATTAACTTGATAAAAATATGAACCCATGATTATTTTTTCGATTACCCTCATGATCTTCGTAATATTCGGAGACAGACTTCTAAAAGAAGTATTACATTAATTGAAATTTAAAAAAAAGACAAAAGCTCTGAAATAAAAATCAGAGCTTTTGTCTTTTCAGGGAGACAACATTAAAGAAAAAGTATTAACTTAGGTTTCTAAAATTGACAACATGGATAAACACGATATATACAATCTCATGTACCCAATAGGTAAATTTGAGATGCCAGATGAGCTAACCAATGACCATATCAAAGACTGGAAATGGAAGATTGAAGAGTTTCCCACCATAATTTTAGGTAAGATAAAAAACCTCACTGAGAGTGAATGGAAATATAGATATAGACCAAATGGATGGAATATTACTCAAGTACTTCACCATTTAGTTGATTCTCATATGAATGCCCTAAATAGATTTAAATTAGCTTTGACGGAGGATCACCCAAAGATAAAGCCTTATCACGAAGGTCTATTTGCAAATTTACCAGATTACGATCCATCTATAAATCATTTAGCTTTCAATATGCTAGAAGGGATTCATGCTAAATGGTATAAGATATTGTCTAACATGAGGGAAGAAGACTTTATTTCCAAAGGATATTATCACCCAGAAAATAAAAAGCTTTATTCACTTGGAGAAGCCTTAGGATTATATGATTGGCATTGTAGGCATCATAGAGAGCATATCAGTCAAGCCATGAGTTTTGAAGGGCGATTTTGGGAGTAATAAAAATTTTCCCTTTTATTAACTAGTAATAACATTGAGTCATTCATTCACAAAGTAATACATTACTTCAATGTAAATTTGAGGTATAAGTTTTTAACTTTGCTTTACAAATATATTTTATGTCAAATTCATATATCATTGATGGTATCCGTTCTCCTTTCGGTAATTTTGGTGGAACACTTTCTACAGTAAGAACTGACGACTTATTAGCCCATGTTATTAAATCATTGGTGGATAAACATCCTGATCTGCCTCTTGATAAGATAGATGATGTCATCATGGGATGTGCCAATCAAGCGGGAGAAGACAATCGTAATATAGCTAGAATGGCGTTATTACTAGCAGGGCTACCATGGTCAGTGCCTGGTGAAACAGTCAATAGACTTTGTGCAAGTGGTATGTCAAGCGTCATCCAAGCCCACAGAGCCATCCAAGCTGGAGACGGAGACTTATTCATATCTGGTGGAGTGGAGCATATGACCAGAGGGCCATGGGTGATATCAAAGGCTAGTAAACCATTTGGTAGAGATGCAGAGATGCATGATTCTTCTTTTGGGTGGAGATTTGTAAACCCAAAAATGGAGACACTCTATGGTACTGAAGGCATGGGTAACACTGCTGAGAACCTTGCTGAGATGTATAATATAAGTCGAGAAGATCAGGATTTATTTGCATACAACTCACAAATGAAAGCGGCAAAAGCTCAAGCTGCTGGTAGATTTATTGAAGAGATCACTCCTGTTTTTATTCCCCAAAGGAAGAAAGATCCTATTAAATTTGACCAAGATGAATTTATACGAGCCAGTACAACACTCGAAGTTTTGGCAAAATTAAGACCAGCCTTTAAAAAGCTAGAAAATGGGGGCAGTGTCACCGCAGGAAATGCGTCAGGATTAAATGATGGTGCAGCAGCAATATTAGTAGCATCTGATAAAGCAGTAAAAGACTACAACCTTAAACCTTTAGCCAGAATAGTGTCATCTGCAGTAGTTGGTGTCGAGCCACGTATCATGGGCATAGGACCAGTCAAAGCATCACTAAAAGCTCTTGCAAAAGCTGGACTGAGCATGTCTGACATGGGTATTATCGAACTAAATGAGGCATTTGCAGCTCAATCGTTAGCTTGTATAAGAGAACTTGGCTTGAAAGATGATGATCCAAGAATAAATCCTAACGGTGGAGCAATTGCCATTGGCCACCCACTTGGAGCCAGTGGTACGAGATTATTACAAACCGCGGCACTTCAATTACATAAGTCAAATAAAGAATATGCTCTAGTAACAATGTGTATTGGAGTAGGACAAGGGTATGCTACCATTTTACAAAAAATGTAATGATGTTAAAAGGCAAATTATACCTTATCCCTTGTCCAATTGCGGAAGATAACCTTGAAAGTCTTCCATCAGTTATTGCTCAATATTTAAGGTCCATCAATCACTTCATAGTAGAAAGAGCTCGTACCAGTAGAAGGTTTATCAAAGCTTTATGCCCTGAAATTGTCATCGACGACCTCGATATATTTGAGTTGGATAAGCGAACACCAAAAGAAGGTTTGGACGCTTTTCTACAAAAATTATTAAAGGGCGAAGATATCGGAGTCATGTCAGAAGCTGGTTGCCCAGGTGTAGCAGATCCCGGTAATCTCGCAGTACAATGGTGCCACCAAAATGATATTAAAGTTGTGCCTTTAGTTGGACCATCAAGTATATTATTAGCTCTTATGGCATCAGGCATGAATGGACAAAATTTTGCATTTAATGGATACCTTCCCAATAAAAATCCTGAATTAGTCAAGACCCTAAGGAACCTCGAAGGTCAAGTTGTGAGGGAGAATCAAACCCAGCTATTTATGGATGCACCATATAGGAATACCTTTCTACTAGAGTCTTGTATAGAAGCGTTAAATCCGAATACAAAATTGTGCATAGCCTGCGATCTTGATAGTCCACAATCTACCGTTATGGTCCTTAGTGTCACTGAGTGGAGTAAACAGAATGTAGATCAATTTCATAAAAGACCAGCTATATTTGTGATAGGAAGATGGTGAGAATGAGATAAAAGACCCTAAATAGCAATGTATATTTAAGAATAATATTCCTTCGCCCAAGCAAATGCCATTTCTTCCAAGTATTTAGAGGCGTTTTCGATGACATCATCAGTCTCCTTTTGCTTAAAATCTGTCAAGTTGTACATTGAGGTATGATAGAGTGTTTTAGATTCAGTAGCTGTTAAAGTGTTGGCACCCGAAAGGATGATATATGGCTTGTTGTGTTTATTTGATAATATTGATAACCCATGGACCACCTTGCCATGTAATGTTTGTTGATCTACTTTACCTTCTCCGGATATTATAACATTGGATTGTTTTACCTTACTTTCTGTCTCGGTAAGCTTTATTAACTCATTGATGCCACTGGATACTTTTGCATTAACTAAAGCACTCAAACCTGCTGCTGTGCCACCTGCGGCTCCACCTCCAACTAAATTTTGCAAATCTACCCCAAATTGCTTTTTGATTAATTCGGCAACATGTTTCACTCCAGATTCAAGGAGTTTGATCTCGTCTGGATTTGCCCCTTTTTGATTGGCATAAGTATGAGAAGCGCCATCTGGACCATAGAGTAAGTTATCAACATCACAATGTACCGTTATCTCGATATTTTCTATCAGGTGATCTGGTGGAGACTTAATCCGATCTATCAGAATGAGATTAGTCCCAATTGGGGATACGCTATTGCCTGTAATGTCATAAAATCCATACCCTAGAGCTTCTGCAATACCAAGACCCATATCATTAGTTGCACTGCCACCAATAAACAAGTGAATGTGTTTCGATCCATATTTCATGGCATGTCTAATAATACAGCCTGTACCAAAGGTGTTAGTCTGCATAGGATTTCTTTCATTGGATTCTAATAACGATAAGCCTGAGGCAGATGACAATTCGATGTAAGCATGGTCTTTATTTATATAGTAAAAGGAACTAATAGGTCTAAGGAGTGGATCATAGGTTTCGACTTCAATTTTTTGAAAGTCATTAAAATTTGCTATTACTTCTAATGACCCTTCACCTCCATCTGCAAGTGGATTAATTAGGGTAATAATGTTGGGATTATACCTCAATATACCAGCTTGTATCGCCAAAGCGACTTCTACAGCGGAGAGTGAGCCCTTAAACTTATCTGGAGCTATAAGTATAGTCTCTAACATTATGATAAGATATTTTGTAAAGAATAACTAACTTCCAATATTTTTGATTTTGATATATGCAATTAAGCAGCAATATTTATCGGTAAAGATGAGGTTTTGTAGTATGATTTTGAATTTATTTTCAAAATTAAGAAATTTACTATCATAGAATCAATCTGTTTCTGTATCTTGTTCACATTACTGAAAGTTTAATTCGCTTTGAAACTTCTAAAAAAAGAAATCTATTTTACTAAAGATGAAAGGACAGGCCTGTACTTCATAGTCTTTTGCATTGTTGCATTAATCCTAGCTATCATTTTTTCTAACAGGATATATAATAATGCCCCAATAGTATATGATGACTTAGAACTGGTTAAAATTAAGGATTTTAATAAGACTCATTCATCGATTGATCAAGAAGGTTCTATCTCCAAAAAGGGTAAAAATATAGAGGAACAGTTATTCAACTTTAATCCCAATACTACTCCTCTTGACTCGCTAAAGATGCTTCCCATTCCAAATAATATAGCAGAACGAATCGATAAGTATAGAAGTAAAGGCGGGAGTTTTAAAGATAAAGAAGATTTTAAGAAAGTATACGGCATCGAAAAGTATTTCGAAAAACTAAAGCCTTATATTAAGATTGAAAAGAATAAATCATCCTCAAAGATAAATGATAAAAAATCTGAAGAAACTAACTCGCCCATAACATCTGGTGTTATGAATACTACGGAAATCAAGTACCCTCCTAAACAGTCTAAGGTGTCACTTAAAGATAGTAAAGATACCTTCACATATGATCCAAACGACTATATTGAAGAAGAAGAGGAGATATTTGTGGAGCTAAATGGGGCAAATGTATACCAGCTTCAATTAGTAAGAGGTGTTGGTGAATACTATGCAGAAAAGATCATGGCATTTAAGACAAAAACAGGAGGGTTTCATGATGTGAATCAATTGAAAGATGTGATCCGAAGACCAGAATTATTAGAGAAAGTACTGCCACATTTCACTTGTGATCAAGGGTTGATTAGAAAACGAAACTTTAATACCATACAAAGAGATTCGTTAGGATATATACCAGGAATCTCTTACACTAAAGCTAATGTCGCTATGAACTATAGGAGTAATCATTATCCCATAAAAGGCAAAGAAGACCTAATCAAGATGAGAATATTTAATGAAAAGGAAATAGAGTTAATGTTGAAATACCTATCTTTTGAGTATTAGGTTAGTTTATTTTGCTGACAATCGCTTGTCCATAACACTAAACCATAAGGGTGGCACAAGTGACATTAACATACAGCTTGGATATCCTGTAGGTAATTGTGGAGAATTTGGATGGTGCTCAAGAATTTGATATTCTTTATTTGCTAGGAAATGGTGATCAGAGTGTCTAGTGAGTTCATATAATATAATTCTACCTAAATAGTGATTGCTATTCCACGAGTGAATTGGTAAGACTCTTTCATAACGACCATTATCTAGCTTTTTACGTCGCAAACCATAATGTTCTATATAGTTAATCGTCTCTAGTAGTAAGAAACTAATCACACCCATAATTAGTACCAAGGCAGTAGTCATGGATCCAGTAAAAAAGAACAAGACTAAGCTGTATGCTAAAGTAATAATGGTATAGATGATCATCTCGTTTTTAAATGTAAATGAGTTACCAGATAACCTATTAGATTCAATCTTCCATGCATTGCGATAGGAGTTAATTGTAGATCTGATCCAAAAGGCATATACCATTTCACCTTTATTTGCGGAAGCAGGGTCCTCATCAGTGGCTACATGTTTGTGGTGTCCTCGATTATGTTCTATAAAAAAATGATTGTACAAGCTAGGTAGAAGTAATACTTTGCTTGCAAATTGAAAATAAAGTGATTTACGATGGCCTAATTCATGGGCGACATTGATGCCACAAGCTGCCAGTAGGATGCTATAACTTAAGACAAGTCCAATAGTTTCAAAAGTACCATATGATATTTCTTTGTAAGACACTATAAAATAATAAATCAATCCATACACTATTGGTAGATTAATTAATAACAGCCCATCAAAAAACAAAGTTGATAATCTAGATTGAATTTCTACTTCACTATAATTTGAGGTTGAGGAAGAAAGTATAGGCTCAACAATAGGAACAATTACAAAAGCAAAGATAAAAGAACTATAAGTCCAATATCCTCCATAAGTAACACCAAAGTAGACTAATAATGGAATAATGAAACTTGCTAAATATTTAAGATCTGTCCATTTCATTGCTTGATAAATATTTTAACCCAAGGTATAAAAAATTATCAATTATTGGTTGAATAGAAAGAAGGTTTATAGCTTATTAGCTTTAGCCTACGATCATATTTTAAAGGTCATCACAACTATATTTTTGAATTGATGAATTTACCAAATGAAATATAGTCATTTTCATCTTTAATTCTTTTACTTTCATAGGTGTTAATAAGTTTCTTTAAATCAGCGGGAAGGTTCCTTTCTTTTGATAGTCTCTTTACCTTTTTTGGTATCGAAATGAGTTTCCTATTGTGCAGTATATAATATCTGGATTCTTTTTTATACCCATAATCCTTAACACCACTATTTAATATTGGGTTTATATCAGTAGAGCTAATTCGTATACCATAAACTTTTACAATCGGATATGTACCTTCTACTATTTGATGGACTAATTGTAACTTATGATTTTGGATTATGTTGTATAATTTTTCATCACTTGATTTATCTTCTACAACGAACACTATAGTATCAATTGATGATTGATGAACGTTATACAGCTCATTGTCTATTATTACATAAAATAAGTTTTCTCTTAGATCATAATTGATCTTATGCACCTTAGTCCTAGAATGTTTGTCAAAAATAATGTATCCTTCTTTCCAATCTCTAAATAAACGACTGTCTTCCGGTAAATTACTCCGAGTACTGATTTCCAAATGCTCAGAGCCTCTAATTTCAAAAAAATTTAAGTTTTGAGATTGTATTAACCCAAAGCAATAAAAAAGTAACATAAGAACTAGAGAAGTCTTCATGCTGAGTGTTGGTTTTAGCAATTGATGTATTGTCTTCATAGGTATTATATAATGGTTCGCTTACGAATGTACGGTAATTTTTGTAAGAATAGGAATTAAAAGATTCGTTTTTTAGATATATGCTTTATACATTTTTTTAGATTTTTAATTCTAGAAATTATGATTTAAGTCTGGATCGGATATTTTTTGACTTTTAGAACCACAGTAATAGTCTTTACAATTTGAGTAGGTGGATTTTTATCAAATTTTCATTTCACTAAATATTATCCCTAACTCTTTTTGAGCGTCAAGTATTTTTTGCATTTCACCAGGAATGATCAAGGCTATTGACTGCCCTGTTTTACCTGCTCTTGCTGTTCTACCGCTCCTATGCGTATAATAATCTAGATAATCTGGCCATTGATGATGTAACACAAAAGTGAGATTGTTCACATCTATACCTCTTGCAGAAACATCAGTAGAAACCAAAATTTGAAGGCTTTCGTTTTTAAAGGCTCGCATTACCTTTTCACGATCCCTTTGTTGCATATCACCTTCTAATGCATCGACAACAAAACCTTCGTCTTGCAATTGTTTTGTTAATTTTTTTGTTCCTGCCTTAGTTCTGCAAAATATTACCCCTCTCTCCTTTTGTCTTGCATTAAGAAGCTCTATAATTACACTTACTTTGTCCTTGATTTTAGTATTTATATAATGATGCGAAATGTTCTCATTTACCAATGCATTCTTGTTGACTTCGATTTTAATGGCATCAACAGACATATAATCCTTAACGATCTGTTTAATTTCTTTTGGCATTGTAGCAGAAAATAGCCAGGTATTTCTTTCAGACGTATTGTGTTTTAGAATTTTATTGAGGTCTTCTTTAAAACCCATACTCAACATTTCATCAGCTTCGTCAAGAATTAGGATTTTTACATTAGAAATATCTACTGCTTTACGCTCCAATAAATCAAGCAAACGGCCTGGAGTAGCCACCACAATATGAGTAGGTCTCCTTAAGGCTCTAATTTGCATCTCTATTTTGTCACCACCATAAACTCCTTCTACAAAGATTTTTTCCTCGGTGTACTTGGTAAACTTAAAGAGTTGCTTCTTGATCTGTTGTACCAATTCACGAGTTGGAGCGATGATTAAGCCTTGTACCTCCACTTTTTTAGGATCTATTGAGTTTAACATTGGTAACCCAAAAGCTGCTGTCTTTCCAGTTCCTGTTTGCGCCAAACCAATTAAATCTGTCTTAGTCTTTAAGAGTATTGGTATTACTGCTTCTTGGATTTCAGTTGGATTTATAATATTGAGTTCGTTAAGAGCTTTTATATAATCCTTACCGATTCCTAATTCTAAAAATGTTGTCATAATTTTTTATTCTGCCACAAAAGTACTTTGTCCATTCAACAAACAAAGGGTTTCATGATTTAATTGCGTTTTGGATATTTAATTTGGTAACGTCTTTTCTTGAACCATTCACTAAAATGAAATGAAAGGCAAGGTCACCTTCTACAAAGATTCCTATCCTAAGTTTGTACTTTTTCTAATATTCTTCAAGAAATCTATCCTTTTCAACTGGTCCTAGTTCATAACCAAAAAGATTTAATACTTCATTTACCTTGTCCACTTTTAGTGTCTTCTTTCCCTGTTCTAACTCTCGTACAAATCGAAGACCAACGCCAGCTTTTTCAGACATTACTTTTTGAGTTATTTTTACTGCCTTTCTTCTGAATTTTACAAATTCGCTTAGTGATAATGTTTTCTCTTCCATTCTATACCTTTTCGGGTATAAATGTAGGACAAAATTCGTATAATGCACCCTTTCGGGTACAAATATTAGCAATTTTATTCAAGACGTACCCGTTAGGGTATAATTATTGAGTATACAAATCGAATTGTACCCTTTCGGGTATGAAATATGAGTTAAAATCCGATCATTATCCAGAAATAATTAATGGGTTCACTGATTTAACCCGCATTATGCTTTCTTAAGCTTTACACTTTACTTACATGACGAGCTTGTTTAATGTTTTGAGCGATAATTTCTATTTGCAACTAATACTCATATTCGTCTCTTTCTTGAGTACCAATCTCACCAAAATACATATCTTTCATTTCTTGAGGAGTATAGGTTTTCATTTTCTTTAGTTACAATTGTTATTTATTGAACTATATTCTCAAAATTCAATACTCCGTCCTATCAATTTTTGAATCCCATTTTTGAAATACTTTTAGGGCTTCATCTCGTAAAACGTTGGTAAACTCTATTTTTCTATTTGTAATTCCTACAGCTATTTCATCGTATATTAATTGGTCATCAAAATCAATGTCGGCAGCGTCTTCTCGAGTACAGCCATAGAAAACCTTTTTGGGTCTTGCCCAATAGATGGCACCTAAACACATAGGGCAAGGTTCGCAGGAAGTATAAATTATACAATCCTCTAATTGAAAGGAGTTTAGTTTTTTGCAAGCGGTACGGATGGCATCTACTTCTGCATGAGCGGTTGGATCATTGTTTGATGTGACTTTGTTGCACCCTTCTGCTATGATCTCTCCATTTTTTACAATCACCGCTCCAAATGGACCTCCTGTATTGGTATCCATTCCATTTTCTGCTAGTTCGATTGCTCGCCTCATAAATTTCTTATCCTCCTCTGTCATATTTTTTATTTTAGTGTTATAGTTTGTTTAATATCTAAGCTGTGATTTGCTCCAAATATAGAAATCAATTTTGATAATTGTGTTCTAAGGGTCGAATTTAACTAATTACGTTCAACATAACTTTGTCTTATTTTTTGCATCGCTCCCCGCAGAATCGCGGGGCAGGCGATTAGGTTATTGTTCATCCCTTTAACCCGCATTATGCAATAGGGCTTCGTAAGGAGAATTGAAAGAGCAACTTGCCAGCCGGTCAGGCTGGTAAAATATGAAGTTTTACTGATTTCAGCATCTTGTAATACTACAGGATGGTTCATGAAGAAAACTTAGTTTGCAGTATATTTTGCAGCTATTTCAAGTTGCACTACCTGCCCGCCGTATAAGACTTTGGCAGGCGGGGATTGTCTATTGTATATTGCGGGTTTAACCCAAGCCAGCCAATGTTGGGATAGACGATTCTTAAATTGTAAATGTATAAGTAGTTAATAATCAATATTCTGAGTTGTTCATCCCCCTTACCCTCCTTCAAAGGGGGGAGATGCTTCAGTCTGTAATAATGTGCATTTGCTATCTACAAAAAATGCTCATTGGAACTAGATAAACGCTCCAAATAAACGATTAAACAAGGTGGTCGTAGACCCCGTAAACCAAGGCGTAGCCGCTAAACAAAAAATGTTAGATTTTAAAAACTGCCATCATATCATCTCTTCTTATTCCGAATCCCTATAATTTCCGCAGCAATACTAATTGCAATTTCATCAGGCGTTTGGCTCTTTATGGGCAACCCAATGGGTCCGTGAACGTTGCTTATTTCTGTCTCGGTAAATCCTTCTTTCTGTAAGGCATTCCACATCGTTTTCAGCTTTGCTTTGCTGCCTAAAACGCCTAAATAGGCATAGTTATTTCTGATCAATTGGCTCAATACTAACTTGTCGTCAATATACCGATTGGTCATAATTGCGACGTAACTTTCTGGGCCTTCTGCTATATAATTCGCTACTTCTAGAAAGTCGATTATTTTTTTGTTATGGGCACTTTTGTTTAGTTCTAGTGTATTCAAGTTTTCACGATCATCAAAAACGACTACATGAAAACCTAGGGTGACAAACAACTCAGAAACGGCAACGCTGACATGCCCACCGCCCACAATATATAAGGTGCTGATAAACCCAAGTTGCTCTTTAAAAACCCAATCTAGAGCCGAAGATATCTCGCATTCAAAATTGTCAACCAACACTTCCTCGGAGAAACTAATGGAAGTAGGCGTCAATACAAGTGCTCCTTTAGTATTGCCCTGCAAACAATGCAAAATTCGCTCTACAGTCGATAAATATCGAGCATTCAAGGGATGAAAGACGACGGTTTGTTCCCCTGAGCAAATCATTCCTGACCCATCTTCTTTGTGACCTCGGTGGATTTGCTTTTTTAAAAATACTTTATATTCTTCATTTTGCAATAGCTTTCTAACTTCTTCCACCAGCGAAAATTCCATGACACCTCCCCCAATTGAGCCGAAAATGAAACCGTCTTCTGCTACCACCATTTTGAAGCCCTTTCTACCAGGAGAGCTGCCCTTGTTTTCTATGACCGTGATTAAATATACGTTTTGGTTATCCCGTAATTTTGATAGAAGATGTTTCCAGAATTTCATTAGTTAAATATCATTTCGGATGATGCATAATAAATGGCCATAAGTGCCGAGAAGATGGCACTGGCAAAAAACCGCCATTTTAAACTCATTCTATTTTGAATAAAATAATTAGCAATGAACGATATCGGAATATTGACCAAAAAGGATAATGATGCTATTTTCAATAAATTCATGTCAATTTGATCTACATCACCAGAGAAAAGTTTGATAAATAATAAATGTCTCGCAATCCACATTGGATTAAAGTAGAGAATTGCCAATCCTGTCTTGATTATTGTCTTTTTGATTCCTCCAAATTCCTTTGTTTTCCGCTCAATCCATGCAAAATAATTTGGGATTTCTAGGGCATAAAGTGTAGCACCCAATGCCATCATACCCAAGAGGCGGTTTACAGAAAACTCTCCGAGCAATATTGCTGCAACCAAATCACCAGAGCTATAAATTATGGCTCCTTTGATGATGTTATCCTTTGTGTATGTAAAGTTCATATTCAAACTTAGTCCTTTTCGTACAAGCCCATCAATACCTTTTCCGGTGTAAATGGCGAATCAAACTTTAGTGTATAACGTTTATTGAATGTTTTTACGGCTTGTTGAATGGCAAAGTACGCACCAATTCCATACATCAATGGTGGTTCGCCTACTGCTTTTGATTTATGGATGGCCATATCGTTTCCTTCTGTTTCTACATGGATTGTTTCGACTGATTTTGGGGCCGAAAATATGTCTGGTATTTTATACGTGGACAAGGCATTTGACAGTAATTTTCCATCATCTCCATAGACTATTTCTTCCATCGTCATCCAACCAATTCCTTGTGCCAAAGCTCCTTCTACTTGCCCTAGATCTACTCCAAGATTCATGCTTTTTCCAAAGTCATGCACTATTTTCACGGAGTCGATTTCATAGGTTCCTCTTACACAATCAACGGTCACTGTTGTGATGGCAGTACCATAAACGTGGTAGGCAAAAGGATGCCCTTTTTCTTTCGATTTATCAAAATGAATGACTGGAGTGGCATAATGGGCATTCTCCGATATGGCAACCCGTTCTACCATGGCTTGGGCAACAACCGCTTCCCAAGTCACATTTGATTGTTTTCCGTTTATAAAAACACAGTCTTCTTTAAAAGTGATATTAGACACCTCTGCCGAAGCCATTTTAGCAGCCACTGTTGTTAATCTTTCAATCAAGGCTGTACATGCCAGATCCACCGCTTTCCCATTCAAATCCGCTGTTGCACTTGCTGCAGAAGGGGAAGTATTGGCAACTCGAGTTGTATTGGTCGTTTCTAATTTTACCTTTTCGGCAGAAATGCCCAATCTATTTTGAGCGACTTGTAACATCTTTGTATTCACACCTTGCCCCATCTCTACCGCTCCAGTACTTACACCAACACTACCATCTTGATAAATATGAATCAGTGCTCTTGCATGGTTCATCATGGTATTCGTAAATGATATACCGAAGGCAATGGGCATTAAGGAAATTCCTTTTTTAAAATGGGTATTTTGAGTATTAAAATCAGCAACATCTTGCTCTAATTTATCAAAGTCAAACTTATCTTTTGCAGTAAACCAAGTGTTTTGAGCTTCTACTTTAGTGGCAATTTGCCCATAAGAAAACACATCATTCTCTGCTAACAAATTGGCTTCTTGTATTTTTCGTTTGTCAACCCCAATTGTATCTGCAGCCTTGGCAATAGCCGACTCTATCACAAACATTCCTTGTGGGCCACCAAACCCTCTAAATGCTGTATTCGGAGGCAAATTCGTCTTACAACTATACACCGCCGTACTCACATGAGGCACAAAATAACAGTTGGTCGCATGAAATAAGGTCCGCTCGGCAATGGCTGGCGACAAATCCGCTGCTGCCCCTGAATTTTGCAAGAATTCTGCTTCAAAAGCAATGATCTTTAAGTCCTTGTTTAGACCTATTTTAAAAAAAGACGAATACGGGTGACGCTTCCCTGTCATTCGCAAATCATCATGGCGATTGAGTATGTATTTTATTGGTTTGTTTAAATGCTGAACGGCCACTGCGGCCATCACCGCCCATGGAGTCGCTTGATCTTCTTTACCTCCAAATCCTCCGCCCAACCGAATGACATCCACCTCAATTTTATGCATTGCTACTCCTAATACTCTAGCCGCTGTTTTTTGAACTTGAGTTGGACCTTGAGTAGATGAGGTGATCTTTATACTTCCATTTTCTTGCGGTACGGCATAGCAACCTTGAGTTTCCAAATACAAGTGTTCTTGTCCATTTGAAAACGTTTCGTCTTCGATTATATAATCACACTCTGAAAAAGCATTCTCAGTGTCTCCTAGTTTAAAAAATCGAGGGGCATTGATAAAACTCTGCTTTGATTTTGCATCTTTTGCGGTGGTAATTACAGGCAATTCTTCAATTTCTATGTCAATTAGTTTTCTTGCTTTTTTGGCAATGGCTTCTGTTTCTGCAACAATAAAAGCAATGGGCTGACCCCAAAAATGAACTTCGTCTTCTGCCCATAATGGTTCATCTTGGATAATTCCACCAATTTGATTTTCGCCCAAAACATCTTTGTAGGTAAATATTTTTACCACCCCTTTTACTTGTTCTGCCTTGCTATAATCTACCTTTTTTATCTTTCCATGTGCTTTTGGCGAATCGAATACCAATCCTACCAATGTATCTTGTCTGGTAATCAAATCATCCACAAAAAGTGATTCCCCTCTTACATGAGTATAACTATCAATGTTTTTCATTGTCTTGCTCATTATATCAATTTTTGAAGTTCAACTTTAGTTGGAAACAATTCAATGAAATGTGCAAAAAACAATTGTTGTGCTAAAAGACGTTTATAGTCTGATTTCCCTCTGACATCACTGATTGGAGCAATTTCAGATTGCAAAATGGTTGCTGCTTCTTTTACAATATCTGAACTAATTGCTTTTCCAAGTAAAAACTCACTGGTCTTGAACAGGTATTTTGGGATAGGAGCCACTCCACCCATTGAAACATGAGCTGCCTTCACGATATCATTTTCCATGGTGATTTGTGCAGCTGAGTTAACACTGGCAATATCCAAATGGGTCCGTTTACTTACCTTTTCAAAGTTGTAATAATCTCCGTTTGCTAAAATGTCAAAAGTTATGCTTTTTAAAATCTCGCCTTTTTGTAAATCATACTTTTTATAGTCTTTATAAAAGGCATTAAAGGGAATTTGTCTTTCAGATTTTGTATCCGTTTGTATCGTTAAAGTAGCGTTGAGTGCTAAAAAGAAAATGGTCATGTCGCCTATTGGTGAAGCATTGACAAAGTTGCCACCCAAGGTTCCCATATTACGAATAGGTTCTGAAGAAACCAGCTTCAAAAATGATTTTAGCTTCGGGAAGAGGAGGTTTAATCGGTCGTTGTTTCTCAGCTCGGTCACAGTAGTGTTGACGCCTATTGTACATCTAGAATCCGTAAATTCAATTCCTTTCAATGCTTCATTCTCCCCAATCAAATGAACTGGTTCTTCGGAAAGCTGATCGGCATTATGAACGTAAAGGTCGGTTCCATTAGCCACTATTCGACCTTCAGTTGTTAAGGCTTTTGGATCAAGTGCTTTTAATTTTTGTGAAATGGTTTCAAAATAATCAGGAATAAAGCCCTCTTTAATCAACCAAGATATCGAATCATTATTTGCCTTTTCTTGTAATTTGTTCTCAATAACTAATCCTGCTTTCTCTATGGATTTGTATCCTGTGCATCTGCAAATATTACCACTTATGGCATCGTTGCATGTGCCAATTTCTGATTCACTTTTTTCGATTGCATATCCCGTCATAGATACCACAAACCCCGGTGTGCAAAAACCACATTGTGTAGCATATTGATCCGTCATGGCTTGCTGGACTGTATTCAGTTTCGAGGGCAAATTAATTCCTTCGACTGTCACAATGTGTTTTCCGTGGGCATTCCCGAGCGGTGATATACAGGAGGTAATATTCTGATAGGAAACCTTATGACCTATTAGCCTGCCAACCAATACGGTACAAGCACCACAATCTCCTTCCCGACACCCAATTTTCGTTCCCTTCAACTGCTTGTGATCTCTAATAAAATCTAGGAGTGTTATCCCTGCATTTGCAGCAGTGTGTATTAGCTCATTGTTTAAAATAAATTGAATCATAAGTAGAAAGCAAGGTAATAAATATTTAAGAATAAAGGGCTGAAGATAAATAATTACTAATTATCAGACATGGATATCTCTACTTGCAATTGACTTATAACAAATATCAATTTTCAAACTTCTCAATGGCAAAAGAAATGGTCTAAGATAAGCTTTAAGAAAAGGTCTAAACGACCTTTTTATCTGCGAACTGCAAACAACGGCTTGCAGCTAGGCATAAAGTGAAGAATAGATACTAAATGTATCTTTTTAGCTTTGAACTGGAAGTTCCGTCTTCCAGCACACCTGCATCAAGGGGTTCGATTCACTGCAGGGCAAAAAAAAAAGATCCAATACGATGTATTGAAACTTTTTTTGGTAGCTCGTAGGAAGAAGATCGTCAAGAAAAAGTATTAAACATACCTTTTTAGACCTGAACTGGAAGCTCCGACTTCCAGCAGCAAATTAGAAAGGGTTTCAATTCTTTTATAGAGCTACAAAAGCATGTTTTCTATTCCTTCTCTTTCCTCAATACTCAATGGGATAGTGGAAAACAGAAAGTAAAGAAAAATTGCAAATCACATCATTCGGCTGATGCTTTAATAAGGTCAATATTGTCAGATATTGCATTTACTTATGACAGGAACAAAACCACATTCATTCTTAATATGGTTAAGGATGCATACCTAATTGTCTTATAACTTTAGCTATAAATGTAATAGTGAGCTAAGTATTTGTAAAAGGAATCTACAGCCTCGTTTTGACACTAAGTTAATTAGATCGATTTATAACCCACTATTATATCTTTTATATAGCTTAAATAAAAATAATTACTATCCATCAAAAGGTCCTCAATTATAAATCTGGCTTTGTACCTCTCCAGATTTCGAGTAACACCTGTGAACCGACCAATGCTTTTTTAGTATACCTCTCTTTTACAGGAATAACTATAAAACGCCGACCATAGACCTGCTGGTGGAATTTATGTTGTTTATGGCCTATGAGCATAGAAACGGATTGTACTACATTATCATCATCAATGGTGATGACTTGGAACATTTCATTTATATTACTAACATCAAAAAGAAAGGGCTCGACTTTAGTTAATTCAAAATACCTAGGCCCAAACACCTCTTTTAATACATTTGGAGATGAAACTGGCTGCAAAACACGATTCAGTCGTACCATTCCATTGACTTCCGAATAACTCTTGACACTAGAATCATTTATCACTTGATACTCAATAGTTAAACGTGGCTGAGAGCAAGGCACTAATTTGTTGCCTTCAAGTTTCCAGAAATTTTTAAAGTTAACATTTTGGGGATCAATTCCTCTTTCCCGAAAGGCATCGGATAGAGCGATGTGAAACCTTCCTCTTGCACCAACCCATCCTGGATTGAAACAATCTTCATTTAGTAGATCAACCAATTCTTCTTTGCTACTATTAGCAAACCTTTCAATAAATTCATTTTTCATTATATAATGATTTAAGTTAAAAAAATCATCACATCAATAGAAGTAAAACAAAAGGGAATTAACCATTTATTTTTGGACGTTCTTCCTCAAATCGTTTGAAGAAGAATCCCGTATCTCAAAGGTTTTTAAACCTTAATGAAGCACCTTTGCTTGGTTAAAAGCTAGGTTGCTGTCATCGGCTAAGCCGTGGACTCTAGTGATACAACAATATAAAAGTAGCTATTTTTTAAATATTACATAGCATTTTGCTTTTATTATTGCAAATTTCATTTATTTCGTTGAATGAATACAATTACATCAAAAAGACTTTTAACAACTCTGTTTTGATTAAACTCTTTCATGATGTGTTTGGTCAAACTGATAATTTGTTTATCATGATGAAATAATAATGTTCGAAAAGACAATAAACATAGATCCCAAGATTAAACAATAAAAATAGAATGAACTTAATAGAAGCTTTTAAGAATACAGATTACATTGTAAACGGTTCTAACAATAAGCAAATCGTTATTAATATAGATAATCTTCATCCCGAACTCGATACTTTTATTAGCCCTGCACTCAGTTGGTGTTTTATCACTGCATACAACCCATTACCCTTAATTTTAGAAGAAGAGGAAAACATTGAGCGTAATAATTTACTAATTAAAGATGTACTTCACTTAGGGAATACCTTTCATACTGCTTTGGGTATTTCAAAAACAACAGACTGGCAAGAAGAAAGTATTTTCGTTGTAGGGATTTCAAAAGAAAAGTCAATAAACTTAGGCAGAAAATATGGTCAAAAAGCAATAGTTTTCGGCACTAAAAGTAATAAAGCTGAATTAATAATGTTGACTTAA
>JBBKVK010000330.1:0-24014 GCA_037968395.1 Saprospiraceae bacterium
GTTTATATACAATGTGATCACAAAATGAGCTATTGTATAATGATAAAATATTCTGTTGGAGATATATAAAAGTATGATTAAATTGAAGATGATTGACATCTACATCAATTTCTTCCTCACTTTCTTCTTCTCCTATTTGATTTTCGAAGAGCTTAGATAATAGATCCTCTAAGTTCAGATCGTTGGTAGGGTTGTATTCTAACCCTTTGTAACTATTATCCGACTTAATTTGTGAACTATCATGGCTTGACTTAATGACTAAGTCAATAGTGTTGATAGATACAGCACTGCTTGTAAATATTAGAAACGCAAATAAGATTGCAAAAAGCCTAGATATAAAATTCAGTTTATTCAACGATGCTGTAATCTGTTTTTGTAATAACACACAAATGTATCTCAATTCAAAGGTATCGTGCTACATTTGGTGTGTTAATAAAATGATAATAGTTGTAACTATCAAATAAATTGGGGTTTTGAAAGGGGAAAATATTACCAATACATATATTAACATGTACTAATAAAAGTCTCTTTGCTCTAATATTAACAAGAGTAAAATTAAATATCCTCTGCTGCTTCACAAATATGGAATTGAAGTTACAAACTTCAATTAGCTCTTTCAATTTGGGCATTGTTACATAAAGGAGGCAGTTAGTTAGACCAATCGTTAATACTTAAAATATATGCTTAATTAATAATAACTATTTGTGTTAAGTTTCTTCTAAACATAGAATAGAAAAGTACAATCAACTATTAGCCGTAAATATATATTTTTCAATACCACTTGACAAGCACAAAAAATAGCTATACTTTTGTGAGTGAACATTCACTTACTTAAAACATCAAACAATGAAAGGTAAAAATAATATAGCAATTGGCTTTTTAGCAATGGGGCTTTTTATGGCCTATGGCTTCCTACTTATCTATCTCAGAGACTTTGCTCCAAATGCGAAGGAATGGGCCGAATCATACAGTATCGGTAAACACTTCGAAGCAAGGCTGGCACATGTTCACGGTAACCTATTTGCTTTCTTGAATATTTTAATGGGATATCTATTACTCCATTTCAAAGATAAAATTAGAAATACAAATGCCATCTCTTGGTTGGCTTTGACTGGCTTATTAATGCCTATTGGCATTCTATCTGAAGTATATTTTGGCTTACCTCCAATATTAGTATTAGTAGGAGCTATAGCTATGACAGCTTCTGTAATTTGGATGGGCATCTCATTTCTCAACCTTAAAAACGCATAAATGACTGAAACCATAACAGATCGGCAATTTGAAATAATAGAAGCAGCTGGAAAAATACTGACCAGCTCTGGAGTAAGTGGTTTGACCATTAAAAACTTAGCCAAAGAGATGCAGTTTTCAGAAAGTGCTATATACAGGCATTTTTCAAGCAAAGAGAAAATCATCGTTGAAATGCTTAGTTATTTGGCAAAAAATATGGACGAGAGGTTTACCTCAATAATTTCTAATGAGCATTCCATTGAAGAAAAACTTATAACTCTTTTCGAGAATCAGTTCCTATTCTTTCATAGGAATCCTCACTTTGTAGTGGCGGCATTCTCTGATGGCTTGATGGAAGAAAGCCAAGCAATAAATGAGTCTATTTCGAAAATAATGGAAGTAATAATGAAACATTTAAAGCCAATATTGGTCGCAGGACAAAAGAACAATTTATTTAACGACTCAATCTCTACGGACGAATTACTGCATATAATTATTGGTTCGATGCGGCTTCAGATGTACAAATGGAGAGTTGGCAATTTTCAATTTGATATCCAAGAAAATGGAAATAAAATGATACAATCAATATTAAATATAATAAAACTTAAACAATGAAATTTTACACATTAACATCACTTATTATAATTGCACTTTTTACCATTAGCTGCAACAATGCATCAAATCACACTCACGATGAAGCGATTGCTATAGAATTAGAAAATGGACAAAAATGGAAGGTGAATTCTGAAATGTCCCCATTCATACTTGAAGGCCAGAAGTTATTAAATGAATACAACAACGACGATTATATTACTTTGGCCAAGCAACTAAAAGAAAAAAACAACAGCCTAATCAAAAGCTGTACCATGGGAGGTAAAAGCCATGATGAACTCCATAAGTGGTTGCACCCTCACATTGAGTTAGTTGATGCCCTTGGAAAAGCTGATACCAAACAAAATGCTGATGAGCTAATAATGAAACTTAAAAAGTCATTTGAAGTATACAATCAGCATTTTCAATAGAAATCATTAAAAGTTATAAATTAAAATAAATGGAAACTCATAAGTATAATGTAAACCTTACATGGGAGGAAGGTAGAAAAGGAATTCTCCACTCTCCTGAATTATCATCGAAAATTGAAGTAGTAACCCCACCAGAATTTGACCAAGGAATAGCAGGAATTTGGTCTCCTGAGCACTTATTTACGGCTTCAGTATTGAGTTGTTTTATGACTACTTTCTTAGCCATTGCAGATTTTTCAAAATTAGAATATGAAGCGTTTGAGTGCAATGCTGTAGGAGTCTTAGAAAAATTAGAGGGCAAACTGCAAATGACAGAAATTAATTTGATCGCTACTCTCAAAATAAAAGACTTAGAAAAGAAAGAAAAAGCAGAGCGAATCTTACAAAAATCAGAAACGGCTTGTTTAATTTCAAATTCTATAAAATCTAAAGTAACGCTTAGTACACAAATTATCAGTTAGGAAATTTGTTAGATTCATTAGGTCTGCCATTTTACCTTGCCGAACACTTACTATCATTTAATAAGTAGGGTTCGGTAAGTCATTTTATCTGAGTGTGACTATTCTATTAAAAATAGAGTAAACATGCATTAGATGTTAATAACATTGGGAGCTTTATACTAGCTTTGTGAGGTAATAAACAATAACCCCAACATTCCCAAATAATATGAAGAACTATATTCCAATATTTTTATATGTTATAATACTTACAATTGGCTCTTGCACTCCTAAAATCACACCTCATTTAATAAAGAAAAACTTATCTCCTCTACCAACGTCTGATTCAATTTATATTGTTGAACTAGGAGATACGATACCTAAAAGCAGTATCTGGGTGGGAAGAGTATATGTTGGTGATGGCATGACTAGTAAAAATTGCTCTCTGAAGGAAGAATTAGACCAAGTGAAAAAAGAGATTGGAAAGTATGGAGCAAATGTTGGCAAGATAATCTCCATTAAGCAGCCTGATCCTTTTGTTGAGTGTTTCCAGCTCTGCCTTAACATTTATAAAGTAAGTGAAGAAGATTTAAATATTGTACTAAATCAAGACTATGAATGTCAGTTAGATGCTGATACCGAGTATGCTACTATCTACTTTTATCATACCCTTTTCCCCAATGGTACTTATAAAGCTTCAAATGCGTTATTTAATACCATTCAAATTTATAACCAGAATCAAAAAGAGTTCTGCCGGTTAAGTAGTGGCTATCGCCATATGACCACAACGAATGACTTCGGACCACAAAAGATCATTTTATTTGATAGTAATATCAGAAATGAATTTGATGTTGACATCCAAAAAGGCTGTGAGTATTATTTTGAAATAAAATATGAATTTGTAAATAAATATAAAATTATAAGTAAATTAACACTTACAAACATGGGTGTAAAAAATGGTAGAATGCACTACAAAAACTATATTGATAAAAGCTAAACTTGATACATAAAATTATTTGAGTGACTTTAAAAGTGAAGCACACATCATAATAGCCATTATTAAAAACGAGAATCAAGCAGAATAGAATTCAAAAAAAAAAAGAACAAAAAAAAAGGCACCAACTAATTAAAGTTGACGCCTTTTGGCGGAAGAAGAGGGATTCGAACCCCCGGTACCTTGCGGTACGCTAGTTTTCAAGACTAGTGCATTAAACCAGCTCTGCCATTCTTCCATTTATTCTAATCTAGACTTATACCAGATTTTTGAGACCGCAAAAGTATAAATCTAAATCTACTTATTACTAAAATTGTATATGTTTTTTGTATTTTTTTTTCCAGAGATTGTAAAAGCAATGTAACTACCTTACTTATATAAATAAAAAAAGAGCTCCCATTGTCTTTACAGCTGGTGCTCTTTTTAACTATAACTATATAACCTAATAATGAGAAGCCTCTTAATTAAGTGACACAAGGTCTCTAATCAATATGCTTTTTCTTCTTAAATATATCTGATTTGTCTTTTTCAAATCATTTAATACTGTCGTAACTGTTTGTCGTGAAGTTCCTGTGTATGTTGCAATATCTTGTTGAGTTAGACCATGTTTTACTAAGGTTTCATATCCAACTTGCCTTCCTACTTCTTCTGCATTGGTTTTAAGGAACTCTACGATTCTTGATCTTGCATCTTTAGTAGCAAAATCGATTAATCTATCATTTGATCTTTGAATTTTAGATCCAATCATTTGGATCACAGCCATATTAAATGCAAAGTTAGATTGCATTAATGCTTTAAAAACCTCTATATCAATTGCAAAATATTTTGTGTTTTCATCTATTGTGATTGCATTGAATACTTTTTCTGGCATTCCAAACAAACAACATTCTCCAAATATTGCATATTTATGTTCGATGCTGTTGATGTGTTCTTTCCCGTTTATAGGATCTATCGTTTGGATTTTGACTGAGCCCTCAGTTAAGAAATATAGCTTTTTGCATAAATCTCCTTCTGCAAAAACTTTCTTATTCTTATTAAGTTTTACATACTCAGTATTCCTTTCTAAAACAAACTTTTCTTCTGAAGAAAGTTGTTTAAAACAACCGAAGTTGTCAAGTAGATCTTGGGTAAACTTGTTATTCATATCTTTATTCAATTATCATCTATATGACAATTCAAATAATCTCTTACCCCTATTAATTATTTATAATTTTATTTTTCGAATGCATATTTTGCACATTTACAGCGGTCTAGCCCAATATTTATTTTGTAAGATATGGGCATATATTTATTTAAACATCTAACAATTAAAGGTGTATGGCATCTAATGCAAGATATTGGTTATGTGTCATAAGTTGATTTTACATTAAGATAAAGGTCTTTTTATACTATATTGAGACGATATAGTGAAACAATTAATCATTAAGTTTAAAGGAGTTCAAAAATTTATCAATAAAATCATTTAACTTATTGTCATGATTTGTATACACTTGTAGTATATATAAGACATCTTTATATAGATATATTTTTGCTTTAATAGCAGTTTCAGTTTTGGCATCATAAAGTCTCATCACCATATTTGGTATTTCACTTTCTATATCTATACGCTCATACTGTGATTTACATCCCGTGCTTTCTTGAAGCGAGTAGGCAGTATTCTTAAGATAACTTTCAGCGATATTTGTTGTATCATTAATAAACGTTCCTTCTGGATATTGAACACTCGTCACCATATATAGGAAGTTAGGATGATTTTTATCCATATTAATATAATAGGCTTTATTTAATAGCTTACCCACTTCAGTAATGGTATGCTTTTCTTTATATTTGAGCATCCCTCCAGGACAATTAACAGTAAAGCTCTCATCTGGGGCATTATACCTCTGCCAACTTTTTTGACAAATGATATTGGTGTTAGTCAAAAAAATAATTATAAATACTAAATTACCATAAAACCCATTCATATAT
Organism: Saprospiraceae bacterium; assembly: GCA_037968395.1. GTDB lineage: Bacteria > Bacteroidota > Bacteroidia > Chitinophagales > Saprospiraceae > JADKBO01. The sequence goes on from JBBKVK010000330.1 coordinate 5,652, forward strand.
TTAAAGACTTATATCTTTGTTCAAATTAGCAAATAAAATTGTAATAATATTGAACGTAAAATTAACTTAATTAATGCCTGTCTATAGAGTTTGCTTACTATTTATGATAAATTTAATATTCTTTATTAGTTGTAAAGAAGACAATAGTAATGCAATAAGCCCAAATGCATCACAAAGAGAAAAACAATATTTTGATGACTATATCAGCCCTTATTATTTGTGGGGTTTTATTGATAAAAAAGGAAAATATGTCATTGAGCCTAAATATGATGATTTAAGGGATTTTCAAAAAGGTATTGCTTGTGTAAGTGTAAATGGTCGTTGGGGAATGATCAACAAAAATGGAGATATCATCATTGATTTTAAGTATTTAGACATACAATACTTCTCTGAAGGCCTTGCTCTTGTAGAAGACTTTGATCAAAATAAATACTACATAGATTCAAAGGGAAATAAAATTATTGAGTGCAAATTTGAAAACTGCTACCCATTCCATAATAATAAAGCTAGGTATAGTACATCAGATTTTTCAGGGTATATTAATAAAGATGGAAGTATTAATCCTGACATGAGGTTTTCTACAGCTACAGACTTTAGTGATGGATATGCAGTCTTTAGTCTTGGTGATAGCCATGGTATAATAGATACTAACGGGTATAGAGTGATCGAACCAAAATATTCGAAGATAAAGATAAATGAAAATATAGCAGTTTTAAAACAAGAAAAAAGTGTCAAATACTATGATCTATTAAAAAATGAAATTGCTAAGACAGAATATCTTAAAGGAACAGAATTTATAGATAATCATGCTATAGTGCAATTGGATGAACAACATGGAATTATTGATAAAAAGTATAATTTCACTCCATTTAATTCTGATAAAATTCGATACTTAAATGAGAACAGGTGGTCTACAAGAGTATCAAATGGGTACTTAATTGTTGATAATAAAGGGAACCCAGTATCTGAAAAAGTTTATACTAATCTATTCAAATATCATTGTGGGATTATAGGTATGGAGGTTAATGGTGCATGGGGTTATGTTGACTTAGAAGGTAAAGAAATATTAGAACCTCAGCTTCCAATAATTTGGGACTGTAGTGAAGATATGGTTAGATTCATTAGTAACAATGGTTATGGTTTTTTTGATACCCAAACCAATATTCTAATAGCCCCACAGTTTATAGAGGCTAGAGATTTTGTTGAAGAATTAGCCAGAGCTCAAAGATTTGAGCTGTAATCTTTCATCGTTTTATTAGATATCATTTTCCAATTTAATACGATTTGCGCCAACAATAAATTGCTTTTGATCTAAATAATTAAGAGACTTTTCGCACAAAAGGTCAAGAATCTGAGTATAAGTTCAAAAAAATTGAGTCATTTATTGAAATGCTGTTATTTTTGCAACTCTTTACAAAATAGACTATTAAAATTATACACCTAAAAATTATAAAATGAACTTTGATCTTATCGTAGTAGGAAGTGGACCTGGAGGATATGTAGCAGCCATTAGAGCATCTCAACTAGGCTTAAATGTAGCCATAATAGAAAGGGAGTCTCTCGGTGGCATCTGCCTTAATTGGGGTTGTATACCAACTAAAGCCTTATTAAAAAGTGCTCAAGTATTCAATTATATCAATCATGCTGAAGATTATGGTATAAAAGTAAAAGATGCTAAAGCAGATTTTGATGGAATGATCAACAGAAGTCGAGGAGTTGCTGACGGGATGAGTAAAGGTGTTAATTTTCTAATGAAGAAAAATAAGATCACTGTCATTATGGGTGAAGCAACCTTGGCAAGAGGAAAAAAAATTGTGGTAACTGATGCTGATGGTAAGAAAAAAGAATATACAGCTGATAATATAATATTGGCTACTGGTGGTAGGTCTAAGCAATTGCCAAACTTACCAATTGATGGTGAAAAAATAATTGGGTACAGAGAAGCAATGACCCTAGCAAAACAGCCTAAGAGTATGGTCGTAGTTGGAGCGGGAGCGATAGGAGCAGAGTTTGCATATTTCTATAATTCATTAGGTTGCAAAGTAACTATTGTAGAATTTATGGAACAGGGCTTACTACCTCGAGAAGACAAAGATGTATCAAAAGAAATCACTAGATCCTTTAAAAAAGCCGGTGTAGATGTACTTGGTAATACAAGTGTAGAAAAAGTTGATACCTCTGGTAAAGTTTGTAAAGTTACTATTAAAGACAGAAAATCTGGAAATGAAAGTGTAATAGAATGCGATGTTGTATTGTCAGCAGCTGGAGTAAGCCCTAACACAGAGAATATTGGTTTAGAAATATTGGGAATTAAAACAGATCGAGGCATGGTGCTAGTTGACGATTATTACCAAACTAATGTACCCGGTATTTATGCTATAGGAGATATCATACCAACTCAAGCTTTGGCTCATGTAGCAAGTGCAGAAGGCATTACTTGTGTAGAAAAAATAGCTGGTCATCACCCAGAAAAAATAGACTACACGAATATTCCATCTTGTACTTATTGCATCCCAGAAGTAGCAAGCGTGGGTATGACAGAAGATGAAGCAAAGGCAGCTGGACATGAATTAAAGGTTGGAAAATTTCCATTTAGTGCCTCTGGTAAAGCAAGTGCAGCAGGAGCAAAAGAAGGATTTGTAAAAGTAATATACGATGCGAAATATGGTGAATTACTAGGAGCTCATATGATTGGATATAATGTGACAGAAATGATTGCAGAAATGGTTGTCGCTAAAAAATTAGAAACAACTGGCCATGAAATATTAAAATCAATCCATCCTCACCCAACCATGAGTGAGGCTGTAATGGAGGCTACTGCTGTTGCGTATGATGAAGTGATTCACTTATAATAGATTTAAAGTAATGTAACGTATAAAAAAACGTGGTATTTGAGTGAATCAGATATCACTTTTTTTTGAACTAATTAAGATAGGAAATATGATTTGGAAAATAAAACCAGATATTGAATTTTTAAACCAAATCGGTGACAACACACTAGTAAAACACTTAGGTATTGAAATTACTGAAATTGGGGATGATTACATTATTGCTAAAATGCCCGTAGATCACAGGACAAAGCAACCAATGGGTCTATTACATGGTGGAGCATCGGTAGCACTATCAGAATCCATGGGTAGTTTTGCAAGTGTGCTGGCAGTAGATGATATTACAAAAACTCCTGCAGTAGGACTTGAGATCAATGCTAATCATTTAAAATCAGTTAAATCAGGTTATGTATTTGCAAAAACAACTCCAATTAGAATAGGAAGAACGATCCATGTGTGGAATACAGATATCACAGATGAAGAAGGAAACCTTGTTTGTACTTCTAGACTAACAGTTATGATAATGGCTAAATAAGAATATTTGTGATAAGAACAAATTTCCATCATTAAGTGTCGCAAGGGATGCTTTAAATAATTATTATAAAACAATAATTGATCTATATTTACAAAAAATTAAAACACAATTTATGTTAAGAAATTTTATACTACTTATTATGATTACCATAGGAGGGGCATCTTATGGACAAACGATACTCAATATGGACCTTTTATCCAATATTGAGTTTGGAGAATCCGGCAATGACGTATGGGGGTTTGTCGATGCAACTGGCACTGAATATGCCGTGATGGGAACGAGAAATGCTACAAGAATCTATTCATTAGAAGACCCAACCAACCCTGTCGAAAGATATGTAGTCACTGGGGCTGGATCTGTCTGGAGAGATATTAAATATTACAACAACCATCTTTATGTTACGACAGATCAAGGTTCAGAGGGATTGACAATTATTGATTGCACTATGGCTCCCGATTCATTTACTCATTCTTATTGGAAACCAGAGATAGTTGCTCCTTCAGGAACAGGAACATTACAAAGAGCACACAATATATATATTGATACAGATACTGGATTTGCTTATTTAGCAGGTCACAATGTTGGTAATAGAGGTATAATGATCTGTGATCTTAAAGTAGATCCTAAAGAACCAGTAATAACAGCTGTTATTGATCAATTTTATTCTCATGATGCTTATGTTCATGATGGAAGATTATATTCTTCTGAACTTGGAGCAGGACTAGCAATTTATAACATTACTGATCCAAGTAATCCAATTGAAATTACAAGGCAAGAGACATCAACAGATTTCTGTCACAATGCATGGGCTACGTTGGATAATCAATATGTATTTACTACTGACGAAAGATCAAGCGCTTACATGGATGCATACGATGTATCTGAAGATGGGTCAGCGCTATTTTTAGATAAATATAGACCACTTGAGTCTATTAACAACCCTGTAATTCCTCACAATACACATATATTAGGGGACTTTGCTATTACAAGTTGGTATACAGATGGTGTAGTAATTACTGACATATCTAATCCAAGTAACATAATCAAAGTTGGACAGTATGACACATATACTAACGAAGCATCATTAAATCCTAATGGGGCTTGGTTTGAAGGAGCTTGGGGTGCTTATCCTTACCTGCCTTCTGGCTTAGTCTTAGTGAGTGATATCAATACAGGGCTTTACGTATTTGGGACTCAATACAAATCTGCTTCATTTCTTGAAGGGAAAGTCACTAGTAAAGTGCCGTTCGAATTAGGTAAAGCTATATCAGGTGCCAAAGTAGAAATACTTGGGACACAACTAGCCTATGATAAGACTTTATCAACTGGAAATTATAAGACAGGAAATGCATCAGAAGGGATGTTTAGAGTTGCTTTTTCTCACCCTAACTATATTTCAGATACATTAGATGTAGAATTAGTTTCAGGTCAAATTACAATCCTAGATGCTCAATTGACATCAAGTTATCTTATATCAACAGTTGTTGATGATCTTACAAATGCTCCTATCGAAGGTGCAAAAGTTGTAGTGTTGAATGATGAAACTGGTACCTCAGATGAGTATGTTACAAATCAAGATGGTAATATTAATGCAGTCGTTAAAGCTGGAAGCAAATACCAAACATTAGTTGCAAGTTGGGGCTATCTTCATGAAGCTGGAGCTGAATTTACAGCAATGGAAGGCGAAAATGCTTCAGACTTTAGATTAACTAAAGGATACCAAGATGATTTTTTTGCTGACCTAAACTGGGAAGTGACCACAATGGCAGAGACAGGTAATTGGGATAGAAATCCGCCAGTTGGCACAATTAACCAGGGAGAACAAAGTAATCCAGGGCAAGATGTACAAACAGACTTGGGCAATTCTTGTTGGACTACTGGTAATAGTGGCACATCTGCTGCTGAAGATGATATAGATGGAGGTGTTACAACACTGCAATCTCCAGTGATGGATATGTCATCATGGTTGGGAGCAAATTTAAAATATAGTTATTGGTTTTACAACTCTGGTGGAAGCGGGACACCAAACGACAGCCTAATTGTATATTTAACGAATGGATCAGACATTATCACCTTAGATAAATACACAATTTCTGGCAGCAATTGGAAAGAGGCAGAATTCAAATTAACTCCTCAAGATATTTCATTTACATCAGATATGTCATTAATAGTGACAGCAGGTGATTATCCACAAGGGCACTTAGTAGAGGGAGCATTTGATGCATTCTCAGCACAGCCATTTACGCCAAGTAATACTAATAATCCATTGACACAAATAGTAACTTTACAACCTAATCCGTCGAGAGATTTGATAACAATTAGCTTAGATGTATCAATCAAAGGAAATGTTGAAATAATTAATACTCTGGGTCAAACCGTTTCAAAAGAAATTATTAATGGTGATTATTTACAACTTAATGTACAATCTATACCTAATGGTAATTATTATTTAAAAGTAACATCAGAAGGAAGATCTTCGGTTATACCATTTGTTAAAATTTAGACAAATTTTTATTTTAGAATATAGAAGGAGTAAGGGATCATTTTCTTACTCCTTTTTTATTATTCTTATTAATAGTCATATTTTTCTAGTGAAATCCTTTGTAATTACTCAACAAAACACTCTATTCCGTGTTATAAACTATAAGTTTTCGTAAATTTGTAATTCAAATAATAAAAATAAATAATGGAAGATAATAAGAACCCTCACGGCAGTAACAACACCAATGAAAGTGAAGCAAAGTGTCCTTTTATGAATGGGACTTTGAATCAAGGTGCAGGTGGAGGCACTTCAAATAGAGACTGGTGGCCAAATCAATTAAAATTAAATATTCTTAGACAACATTCTTCTTTATCAAATCCAATGGGAGATGATTTTGACTATGCTAAGGAGTTTAAAAGTCTTGACTTAAAGGCATTAAAGAAGGATTTATATGATTTAATGACAGACTCTCAAGATTGGTGGCCAGCAGATTATGGACACTATGGACCATTTTTTATTAGAATGACATGGCATAGTGCTGGAACATACCGAATACATGATGGCCGAGGAGGTGGAGGATCCGGTAACCAAAGATTTGCACCACTTAATAGTTGGCCCGATAATACTAATCTAGATAAAGCTCGAATGCTATTATGGCCAATCAAGCAAAAATATGGAAATAAAATCTCATGGGCTGACCTGTTGATTCTAACAGGTAATTGTGCATTAGAATCTATGGGATTCAAAACCTATGGATTTGGAGGAGGAAGAGAAGATATTTGGGAAGCAGAAGAAGATGTTTATTGGGGATCTGAATCAGAATGGTTAGGTGATAAGAGATACACTGGCGATAGAAGCCTAGAAAACCCATTGGCTGCTGTGCAAATGGGATTAATATATGTTAATCCAGAAGGGCCAAATGGTAATCCTGATCCAATCGCTGCTGCCAGAGACATTAGAGAGACGTTTGGTAGAATGGCAATGAATGATGAAGAAACTGTAGCTTTAATAGCAGGAGGCCACACTTTTGGTAAAACTCACGGAGCTGCTGACCCTGGCAAATATGTAGGTGCAGAACCAGCAGCTGCTTCCATAGAAGAAATGGGATTAGGTTGGAACAACACTTTAGGCAGTGGTAATGGTATTAATACTATTACAAGTGGACTTGAAGGAGCATGGACGACAACACCTACTAAGTGGAGTAACAATTTTTTTGAAAATTTATTCCAATTCGAATGGGAATTATTTAAAAGCCCAGCTGGAGCTCACCAATGGAGACCAAAAGGTGGAGCAGGAGCAGGTACTGTTCCTGATGCTCATGATGCCTCAATTAAGCATGCACCTTTCATGTTGACAACTGATTTGTCTCTAAGATTGGATCCTGCATATGAGAAAATATCAAGAAGATTTTATGAAAATCCAGACCAGTTTGCAGATGCATTTGCAAAGGCATGGTATAAACTGACTCATAGAGATATGGGACCAACATCAAGATATCTAGGTCCAGAGGTGCCAAATGAAGAGTTGATTTGGCAAGATCCAATTCCAGCAGGAGCTCAAAAACTCATAGACAGTAATGATATAGCTGCATTAAAAGATAAAATTGCAACATCTGGACTTACAGCTCCACAAATGGTAGCAACGGCTTGGGCATCAGCATCAACTTTTAGAGGTTCGGATAAAAGAGGTGGTGCAAACGGAGGTAGAGTGAGGCTTGCTCCACAAAAATTCTGGCAAGTAAATAACCCTACTCAGTTAGATAAATCAATTTCTACTTTAGAAGGAATCCAAAAAGAATTTAATACAAATCAATCTGGAGGTAAACAGGTATCTATTGCAGATCTTATTGTATTAGCTGGTTGTAAAGGTATTGAACTTGCTGCTAAGAAAGCAGGTAAAACAATATCTGTCCCATTTATTCCAGGTAGAGGCGATGCATCACAAGCTCAGACTGATGTCGAGTCTTTTGCAGCATTGGAACCAACTGCTGATGGGTTTAGAAACTATATAAATAAAAATAAAGAAACTCATATATCAGCAGAAGAAATGCTAATTGACCGAGCACAACTTATGACTCTAACTGCACCAGAATTGACGGTATTAATAGGTGGATTAAGAGCTATCAATATCAATCATGATCAATCATCACATGGTGTTCTAACTCATAATGCAGGCTCATTAACTAATGACTTTTTTGTGAATTTGCTTGATATGAAAACAAAATGGACACCTGCGACTGGCTCAAAAGACATTTTCGAAGGCAAAGATAGGACTACATCAGAATTCAAGTGGTCTGCAACTAGAACTGATCTAGTATTTGGCTCTAACTCAGAATTAAGAGCAATTGCAGAAGTTTATGCTAGTGGAGACTCACATGATAAATTTATCAATGACTTTGTAGATGCTTGGAATAAAGTAATGAATTTAGACAGATTTGATTTAATGTAATCTAATCAACATATAAATTAAACTAAAGAGTGGTATCCAAAATGGTTGCCACTCTTTTTTTATACGTATTTTATATGTATCATATAATCATGTATTATTTATTGACATAAAGTAAACAAAGCTAATATAAATTATAATTAATATCTAAATCGTATAAATAATTCCTCCCATTATATCATTTGTTTATGTTTTAGTAATTATTACCTCATAAGTTTGTCATATTATTTCACACACAAACAAAGGTTATGAAACTAAAACAACTTAAATTTACTTTACTTGCAACATTCTTTCTATTTACTATTAAGGCTAGCTTTGCTCAGAATGTTTTAATAAATGGGGATCATATTTTTTATAATTCCCAAAAATACACTGACAAACAATTGGATAGTACTTTTTCTCTGAATCCAAATGCATATTCTAATTATTTGGAGTATAAAAGATTGAAAGATAGTGCCTCTGACAATAAAACTGGTAGCTTGTTATTAGGGGTTGGTGCAGTTGGGAGTATCTTTATTATCAAATCACTTAGATCAGATAATATAATTGAGATGCTAATAAATTATCCAATTATAATTGGTACCGGAGTATTAGGAGGTTTAGCTGCAATTGGTTCAGGTATCCTATTTGCCAATTATCAAGCAAAATATTCTAAAGCAATAAGACATTTAAATACCGCAATGGATTTTACTAATAACGGTATTGGGTCCCTCGAAAGAGAACAAGAGCAAATCATAAGCATTGGAACAACAAATAATGGCATAGGCATCTCTTACATATTTTAATCTCATATAATTTGTTCTAATTTAACCATACAAAATAAATTATTTACTATTTTTAATTTTCTCTTAGATTAAATTACCCACCAAACTGAAAATACCATTTAAAAAATGAAGTATCAATTAATATTATTTATTGCTGGCTTAATGCTGTGCAGTACATTCGTAAAAAGTCAAAAACTAGCCAGAATAGACAATAAGGTTCAATATGGAGATAAAATTTGTTCATTACATGAACTGGATAGTATTTTCGGAACAAATCGCAAAGCAGAGATTGAATATTTAAAATACGGAAGATTAATATCTGCTAGACAAAACTCTAAGACCGCAGCTGTTGTATTGGGCGGAATTACGGCGTTGAGTTCTGTTTATTTAATATTTGCTAACCATGATGACTTTGTAACTGGTGTAGTATTGTTATTTACAGTTGGTACGTTAGGATTAACTTCAGGATTTACTGCATTGATTTTTTTAACAAATGTTGGTATTACTCATAGAAAAGCTAAGAAACGCCTAAATAATGCAATTAATAGTATTAATCAAGAAACGGGCTCACTTGACAAAACCAAAGAACATTCTATAAATATTAGTTCAACTACTAATGGCATTGGCATTGCTTATTCATTCTAAAAGCCAACATACCGTCTTAAATCTCTAACAAAACAAGTTTGGGAAAACTATTTCTGACTAATAGCTTTCTCAAACTTAACCAATTGGGCCTTAACTACTGGAAACAAGAAAAAGAGTCCGATCATGTTAGGAAAGACCATAGCTAATATCATAGCATCAGAAAAGCCCCAAACAGCACTCATATTTGCTGAAGCTCCCACGACAATAAAGATAAGGAACAATAGTTTGTATGTCAATTCGACCATTTTACTCTTTCCAAATAAATACATCCAAGCTTGCAGGCCATAATATGACCAAGAAATCATAGTTGAGACTGCAAATAAAAAGATTGCTATTGTAAGCACTGTTGGAAACCAAGTTATAGTTTGCTCAAATGCAAGTGAAGTTAAAGTGGCACCTTGATAAGATTGTCCGCCAATAGATACTGCTTGTTGCCCATACTCAAATGCTCCATTAGCGTTAAATATTATTATCACTAACGCTGTCATAGTACAAATTACAATTGTATCAATGAATGGCTCTAATAATGCTACCAATCCTTCAGAAGCTGAATATTTAGTTCTGACAGCGGAGTGGGCAATTGAAGCCGATCCTGCTCCTGCTTCATTTGAAAAAGCTGCCCTTCTAAATCCAATCACCAACACTCCTATCAACCCTCCCAACCCAGCTTTAGGGCTAAATGCTTCAGTAAATATCTGTTGAAAAGCAGTGCCTACAGATGAAAAATTTGAAATGAGCACTATTAAACAGGCTCCTATATAAATTATCGCCATCAATGGCACTAGTTTTTCAGTAACGGTAGCAATTCGTTTTATTCCGCCGATAATCGTAACGCCAACAAGTACAGCTATAAATAGTCCAATAATAAACCCAGAATTGCCACCCGTCATTCCAAACATGGAGGCTATCTGAGCTGCTGCTTGATTAGATTGGGCCGCATTACCTCCTCCGAATGAACCACCAATACAAAGTATGGCAAATAATACGGCAAGTAATTTTCCTAATTTGGCAAACCCTTTTTCTTTTAATCCTTTCGAAAGGTAATACATTGGCCCGCCAAAAACTACTCCGTTTTTATCAATATCCCTATATTGAACCCCCAAAGTACATTCAGTAAATTTCAAAGTCATGCCTAACAAACCACTAACTATCATCCAAAATGTTGCACCGGGGCCACCAAGAGATATTGCTATGGTCACGCCAGCTATATTACCTAACCCTACTGTTCCTGATACAGCTGTTGCTAATGCTTGAAAATGACTTACTTCTCCATGATGACTTTCGTCTCTTATCGTATCAACTATATCTCCTTCTACTGTATTGATGATATTACTTTTGATTACTGAATCATCTCTATTTTCAATTTCATCATATTTACCTTGAACAACACGAATTGCTAAGCCAAATTTTCTGATGCTTGGAAACCCAAAATAAATTGAAAAAAACAAACCTCCAAAACTCAAAAGTAATACTATCAAAGGCACCTGAGTTCCTCCGATTGATATTGAATAAAGTACAATGTTTTCAACAGTATTTGCAAAAGGAGTAAAAGCTTCGTTGATTCTTTCATCTATCCCTACACTCGATTGTGAAAACAAGAAGTTAGTTGGAAAAATAAGTATAATTGAGAGGATCAGTTTGAAGAGTTTCATAGTTGCTTGCTAAAGTTTAATTGTTAGGATTAAAGCATCAAAGGTATATCAATATAGTTGAATATTATATCAAAATAAATGAATTTAATCTAGCTAATATTCTTATGCTAAATCATATGCTAAATCATATGCAAATAACTGTAAATCATATGTTAGTACAACATGGCCTACTTCAATATAGACAAGCCATTTAAAGATCCCAAACCTATTTCCGTTTAAGAATTGTTTTTTACCATGAAACACACCCAAAATACGATAAAATAGTACTCTATTCTGCCAGCAATTAACTACTTTTGTGGACAAAGTGTAATATGAAAATAGCAATTATTGGATATGGAAAGATGGGTAAACTCATTGAAAGCATAGCATTAGAAAGAGGCCATGAAATCGTTCTCAAGATAGGTGGTAATAATTTAGAAGAATTTACACCCATAAATATTCAAAAGGCCGACATTGCTATAGAATTTAGCCTTCCGGAAACTGGATATAACAATGTCAAAAAATGTATTAAAAGTGGTGTTAGCGTAATTTCGGGAACAACAGGATGGACTGCTAAATTATCGGAGATTGAAAGTCTTGCTTATGACCAGAAAATTGGCTTTATATATGCTTCAAATTTTAGCTTAGGAGTCAATCTATTCTTTGCTTTGAATAATCAATTGTCACGTATGATGCAAAACCATTCTGCTTATCGCCCATCAATTGAAGAAATTCACCATACTTCAAAAAAAGACAGTCCAAGTGGAACTGCCATTACTCTAGCAAATCAAATAATCTCAAATTCTTCATATAAAACATGGAAAAACGAGGGCAAAGTAAACCCAGATGAACTCCAAATACAATCTAAAAGGATTGATCCTGCTCCTGGTATCCATACTGTTTCTTATGATTCCCTTATTGATAGTATACAAATCAAGCATACAGCACATTCCAGAAACGGATTTGCCCTTGGAGCAGTCATTGCTGCTGAGTGGATGTTTGGCAAAAAAGGAGTTTTTACAATGCAAGATGTATTAGAATTATCATAGTCACTTCAATGCAGAAACTAAATAGCCAAATATTTGTACTTTTATACGATATAAATTACTATATATCAACCAGAAAGCATACCTTTGCAGCTCGAAATAATTTCTTAACACCTTTCCAACAAAAGAATTGGAAATACAAACCTGATATTCAACATGTTAAATAACTTGGATATTGTAAATGATGACGATCTAGATAATGATGACATTATAGATCAAACTGATGAAAAAGTAAAGTCACAAGACGATGCTAAAACATCAGAAGGAGATGATGATGAAGAGTCTGAATTAAATTTAGACGATGACGCTCCAGAAATCCAAACTGCTCACGACGATTTTGACTGGACCAGAGGTAAGGTTAGCAAAACAGTTTATACACAAGATGAGACAGAAAAATACCTAGCTCAATACGAACAAACTTTAGGAACAGTTGCTGAATATGAAGTAATTAAAGCCAAAGTAACGACAATTACTGCCAACGATGTAATTTTAGATATCAACTACAAATCAGATGGTCTGTTACCACGATCTGACTTTAGAGATCTTCCAGAATTAAAAGCTGGTGATTATGTTGATGTATATGTTGAAAACAAAGAGGACGATAGAGGTCAATTAATCCTTTCTAGAAGAAAAGCTAAGTTAATCAAAGCTTGGGAGACTATTCTTGACTCTTACAGAAACGGCACTATTATTAAAGGTACAATCGTATCTAAAACTAAAGGTGGACTTATTGCAGATTGTAACGGATTAGAAACATTCTTACCAGGATCACAAATAGATGTGAAGCCTATCATCGATTATGATGCATATGTTGGTAAAACAATGGAATTCAAAGTAGTAAAAGTTAATGAAACTATTAAGAATGCTGTTGTATCTCACAAAGCACTTATCGAAAGCGATCTTGCTGAACAAAGAGAAACAATCATTGCTGGACTTGAAAAAGGACAAGTATTAGAAGGAACAGTTAAAAATATCACAGACTTCGGTGCGTTTATGGACTTAGGAGGAGTAGATGGTCTTCTTTATATTACAGACATCTCTTGGGGTAGAATTAACCACCCTAACGAAATATTAGAACTTAACCAAAAGATCAATGTTGCAGTACTTGACTTTGATGAAGATAAGAAAAGAATCTCTCTTGGTCTTAAGCAATTGACTCCACATCCATGGGAAGTATTTGATGCAGCTATTGCAGAAGGTAGTCTTGTAAAAGGAAAGATTGTAAATATAGAGGATTACGGTGCATTCTTAGAGATTATCCCTGGAGTAGAAGGTTTGATCCACGTATCTGAAGTTACTTGGAGTAATCAACCAGTAAATGCTCGAGAATTTTTCAAGTTAGGAGAAGAGTATGAATCAAAAGTTGTTACTCTAGATAGAGAGGACAGAAAAATGTCATTAAGTGTTAAGCAAATGACTCCTGATCCTTGGAATGAAGTATCTGCTAAATATGCTATTAACTCAAGACACTCTGGAGAGGTTAAAAACTTAACTCCTTATGGTGTATTTGTTGAGTTAGAAGAAGGTATTGGAGGTATGATTCATATATCTGATTTATCTTGGACAAAAAGATACTCACATCCTTCTGAATTTACTAAAGTAGGTGAGAATATTGATACTGTAGTCCTTGAATTAGATTCTGAATCAAGAAAACTTACTTTAGGTCATAAGCAAACTGAAGAAAACCCATGGGATACTTTTGAAAATGTATTCCCAGTAGGATCTTATCACGAAGCTACAATCATCAAAAAAGATGATAGAGGAGCAGTGGTACAATTGCCTTATGGATTAGAAGCATATGCTCCTGGAAAGCACTTAAGAAAAGATGATGGATCCAATGCTAATCTTGATGAAACTCTTACTTTTAAAGTAATCGAATTTAATAGAGAAGATAAGAGAATTATCGTTTCTCACTCTAGATTTGTAGATGATGTTAAGAGAGAAGCAGATGATACTATCAAAGATGAGCAAAAGAAGGAAAGAGAAGACACTAGATCTAAGATCAAGACAACCAATGCTCAAGTAGAAAGAGCAACCTTGGGTGATCTTGCTGGACTTCAAGCTTTAAAAGAGCAGATGGAAGAAGCAGAAGAACCTAAAGAAACTGCTACTGAAGCAAAAGCAAAAGCAGATGCTGCTAAAGCTGCCTCTGATGCAAAAGTTAAAAAGACAGTAGCTAAAACAGATGAGCCTGCTAAGGAGGAGAAAAAGTCTCCTGCTAAAAAAGCTCCTGCTAAGAAAGCTCCTGCTAAAAAGGCTGCTGCTAAAGGTGATGATCTTAAAAAAGTAGAAGGTATAGGGCCAAAAATTGCTGAATTGTTAAACACTGACGGCATTATTACTTTTGGAGACTTGGCTGATGCTACTATTGATAGACTACAGGGCATACTTGATGCTGCTGGTGCTAGATATAGAATCCACGATCCAGGAACTTGGCCACAACAATCAGCTCTTGCTAGAGATGATAAATGGGATGAGTTAACAACTCTTCAGGAGGAACTTAAAGGAGGAAAAGCTTAATAAGCTTTTCTAACTATTAATAAATTAAAGAGGGTAGTCGTTTTCAATAACGGCTACCCTCTTTTTAGGGATATTCAGAAGTAAGAAATACAAGAAGGAATTATTGATGAATCATAAAAATGAAGGCTTTGCTTAATTACAGGAACGGCATTATTCTGTATAGTAATTTCTGTTTTAAAAATCGTTAAGAACAGAAAACTGTTTGAGCCAAAAATAGGCTAAACAGTTGATTATATAACTTTAACCTCAAAAGAAATCACAAAGAACTATCATTAAGGCGAGTTTTTTCTGTTTAGGTCTATCTGTCGGCAGACAGGTTTTTAAAATTTAAATTGCGTTTAGAACAGAATACAGCCTAGACCAGCCTGATCGGCAGACAGGTTTTTTTGGTACTTTTTTGAGCGATGCAAAAAAGTACAAGTCTTGCTTGCCCCAATATTAACCCTATTAAGTTAATATTGGGATAATATACAAGTGTATTTATCATTTCACTATGTGAATATAAGTAAATTGTGTAATACTGGAATATGCCTTTTTATATTATATAATATAATAATATAGACTGAATATCTAAAGTAATAAAAGGTTTCTATTATACCCCTATCTTCGTCCCTGATGGAATAATTGCTCCTTTCTTAACCACAATAATCCCATCTCTTACCACATATATATCAGTCTCCTTATCCTCCATTTTTGCATCTCCTTTGATAATTACATTATTACCTATTCTTACTTGTTTATCTAGGATGGCATTCTCTATATGGCAATTTGCTCCAATGCCTATATGTGCAATATCACTCATTAAATCACTCATTGATTCAAAATAGTCATTGCCAATCACATATGAATGCCTGATAATAGTACCCTTACCAATTCTCGACCTAATGCCTATAAGTGAGTTGTCGATTTCTTTTGCATGGATAATGCAGCCCTCAGAAATGATAGATGAAGTTGTTGTCGTACCGTTTATTTTAGACGGAGGTAGCTGTCTTGCATTGGTAAATAATTTGTTATGGTTGTCAAATAAATTGAATTTAGGCAACTCTCCTCCTAACTCAAGGTTTGCATCAAAAAATGAAGAAATCGTCCCAATATCAGTCCAATAGCCATCGTACAAGTAACTTGCAACATTCTTTCCATCCCTTAATGCCTGTGGGATTAATTCTTTACCAAAGTCAATAAAATCTGGATAATCTTTTAATAGACTTCTTAAAGTAGCTCTATTAAAAATGTAAATCCCCATAGATGCTAAATACTCTCTCCCTTCTCCTACCAATTGATCATCCACTGGAGATTTCCAATTTGCTAATTTTTCCTTTTTTGGCTTTTCAATAAAACTTTCTATATATTCATGCTTGTTTACTTTCATTATCCCAAAAGAAGTAGCGTCTTTAGCATTTACTGGTATAGTAGCAATCGTGATTTCTGCATTCTGGGCCATGTGAAACTTCGTCATTCTTTCAAGATCCATCTGGTATAATTGATCCCCTGACAATATCATAACATAGTCAAAATCATCAACTGTAATATTTCTTACTGATTGCCTTACAGCATCCGCAGTACCTTGAAACCATTCTAGGTTTCCTTCTGTTTGTTCAGCTGCTAGTATGTCAACAAACCCACTTGTAAAATGATCAAAGTGAAAAGTGTTTTTTATATGTCTATTTAATGATGCAGAATTGAATTGTGTTAAGACATATATTTTTCTTATCCCAGAGTTTAGGCAATTTGAAATAGGAATATCAATCAATCTATATTTCCCTCCTATGGGAACAGCAGGTTTTGACCGGTCTTTTGTTAACGGATAAAGTCTTGAGCCTGCTCCTCCCCCTAATATTAAGCATATAACTCTTGATGTAATCGATCTTGACGAATTCATATTTTGAATATTTTACTTTTTATTATAGAATTTGATTATATATATCTTTGTATGCTTTAGCCGATTGTGTCCAAGACAAGTCCTTTTTCATTGCATTCTTCCTAATCTGTTCTAGTCTTATAGAATCTTGAAATAAGACCTCTGCATTTTGTAATTGTTCTAATATAACTACTTCATCGAGGTCACCAAATTTAAATCCAGTGCCATTTACACCATCAATTTCATCGATACTATCTTTTAGTCCTCCCAAATTATGTACTATTGGGATTGTACCATATTTCATAGAGTACATCTGATTTAGTCCACAAGGTTCTACTCTGCTTGGCATTAACAAAAAGTCAGACCCTGCATATATTTGATGAGACAATTGCTCATTATATGTGATGTATGCCACGACTCTTTTTGGATACTTTTTAGCAAGAGCAACAAATGCTTGCTCTGTTTCTTTATCACCAGTGCCAAGAATTAAAAAATTAGCTTCCAATCCATTGGTAATAGCTTTATTTATAATACTAGGAATCAAGTCAGAGCCTTTTTCCAAAGCGAACCTGCCAATAAAACTAATCAAAGGAGATTGACTATCTAACTTAGTTGATTTTAATAATTCAGCCTTACTTGCGTTTTTAAACTTAGAAATACTTGATTTTAGATTTGTATGGAGGTAGTTATCTTTCTTAGGATTCCAAACTACATCATCTATACCATTTAATATGCCAATTGATTTTGGTGCTTCATTATTAAATAACCATTCAAGTCCAAAGCTATTTACTTTTAATTCATCCATATAAGAGGGTGACACTGTGGTAATTCTCCCACAACATTTTACAGCTGATGCTAAAGGATTGATCATATTACCCCATTCTAACATGCCTGAATAATTTTTATCAAAATCAGGTAACAAGTATTGTTTTGACCACTCAAACTGACCTTGATACCGCTGATTATGTATAGTAAATACAGTTGGGATTGTTGAAATAGAATTATAAACTTCACAATATTTCAGCATAAAAGGAATTAAGCCAGTATGGTGATCGTGGCAATGTATGACATCAGGTTTATTTTTTTGTTGAATTATAAAATCTAAATAAGCTTTCTGAAATGCTATAAAGCGTTCCACTTCATCAATGAAGAAAATACCATCAGGGCCAGCATATACGCCATCTCTATCAAAATAACCTGGAATACTAATTACATTTAACTCGTAACCTAATGATTTATTATTTAAGTGCTCAATTGTGTAAGGAATCAGGTCATCTCCCATAGAGATTTCCCCTTCAAATTCTTGTGTGAATTTCTGGCTTTCAAACCATTTCGTCTTGTACTTAGGTAAAAAAACAGTCGTTTTGCAACCGTTCTTTTTTAAGTATTTTGGTAATGCACCAACCACATCTGCTAATCCACCAACTTTAGCCGCAGGATAACATTCCACAGACAAAAAATTAATAGATAGAGTCTTACTAGTTGACATAAATATTTTTTGAACATGAAATAGAAGACTAAATATAATAAATTAGAAATTAAAAGATCTACCAATTATTACAATAATCTAAAAAGCTAAAACAAGTTCTAAATTAACACGTTGACAATC
>JBBKVK010000331.1:0-32986 GCA_037968395.1 Saprospiraceae bacterium
ATATTATTTTAGTAGGGTTATAATTTGGATTAACGTATTATTTATGATATATTTATGCATTATCTAATTAAAACTATATTATTATGTCAAACAATACAAATGTAGAAGATGGAACAACAATGAACATTCTAGCTAACCTTTTGAATGGTATTGGTATTTTGATCGCAATGGTAGTTTTTTTCTTTTTGGTTAAAATAGCCGTATCTTATTTCGCTTAGGGGCAAGTTATGAAGTCAATTACAGACACGTGTTTAAGTGTTTGTGATCACTTTTAAATCTAAGCAAATTCATCTAGAGATTTTCTTTGTAGTATTTTTTAAATCTTATAGTTAGTAATGTAACTGTAATTTTAAGTGTTAGCTTTTGCTTTACTCTTAATTTCATATATTAATTTTTGTTTATTTTGAACTAAGTTAATAGTGAGAGAGTTATGTCTGTAATTATATAAAAATTCTATATTTTGGAGACACCACTTAATCTTACTAAGTTATACTATACAATGGGAGAGGTTTCAACTATGTTTGATGTCAATCAATCATTGTTAAGGTATTGGGATAAAGAATTTCCTTCACTGCGCCCTAAGAAAAATAGGAAGGGCGATAGGAGATTTACAAAAGAAGACATTGCAGAATTAGCCGTAATTTTTACCCTCGTTAAAGAAAGAGGTTTTACCATTGAAGGTGCAAGAAACGAACTCTCTACATTGAAAAACAATAAGGACAGTAATCTAGTCCCACAAAATCCTGATTTAATGACCCTACTCCTTAAGTTGAAGACATTGAAATCCACCATTCTTGATTTTAAATCTAACATTAGCAACTAATATCTAAATTAATTGTAATTTCTTATTTGAAGGATTACTTTTGTACCTAACTGAGTAGGTACATTGATATGAGTAAGAGTAAGTATGAACAACGAGGAGTGTCATCCACGAAAACGGATGTTCACAATGCTATAAAAAATATAGATAAAGGATTGTACCCCAATGCTTTTTGTAAAATTCTTCCTGACTATCTTACACATTCAGATGATCATTGTATTATTATGCATGCAGATACAGCAGGGACAAAATCTAGCTTAGCTTATATATATTGGAAAGAAACTGGAGACGTATCTGTATGGGAAGGTATTGTCCAAGATGCCATGGTTATGAATATTGATGATATGGCTTGCTCCGGTTGTATAGATGATTTGGTAATATCTGCAACGCTTGGCAGGAATAAAAAACTCATAACTGGTGAAGTCATTTCTACTATTATAAATTATGCCGAAACATTTGTCGCTAAAATGAAGGAATTTGGAGTCAATATGCACTTGGCTGGTGGCGAGACGGCAGATGTTGGAGATATTGTGAGGACTGCCGACGTGGGATACACTGCTTTTGGTAGAATGAAAAGGTCCGATGTGATTACCATTGATCCAAAACCAGGTGATTACATTGTATCATTAGCCTCATATGGCAAATCAACTTATGAAACAGAATACAATTCTGGGATGGGCTGCAATGGATTGACATCTGCAAGACATGATGTTTTTTCAAGTTACTACAGAGAAAAATATCCGGAATCATTTGATCCAGCCATGCCAAAAGATATATGTTATAGTGGTATAAGAAGGCTAGAGGAAGAAATCATTATTGATGGCAAATCTGTCAATTTTGGTAAGTTAGTCTTAAGCCCAACTCGTACTTATATCCCAGTATTAAAGCGAGTATTCGATGAAATTACTAAAGATAATATTCACGGAATTGTCCACAATACAGGAGGAGGTCAGTATAAAATCAATCACTTTATACACAGTAATGTACTCATTAGAAAAGACAACTTGCTTCCAATACCACCACTATTCATGACCATACACGAAGATACAGGCGTCCCTTTTGAAGAGATGTTTAAGGTATTTAATATGGGGATGCGATTAGAGTTTTATGTTCCAACAGAGAGTATCGCAAACCAAATCATAGCAATTGCTGAAGATTTTAAAATCTATGGAAAAGTCATTGGAAGGGTAGAAGCATCAGATAATCCAGGCACTATAGTGAAGCATGAAGGGATTGAATATTTCGTAAAAGCTGGACATGATTGAGTTTGATTTTAAGCAATTATGTCTTGTTTATTAACATATAATCTTATCACTTAAGAAAAAATCACAATTTGCACTTGGAGAGACGTTAACCAAATGTAATTTTGAAAATAAAATCAATTAGTAAATGCAAACACCCAGATTTAGATTCTTATTATTTGGTATACTAATGCTATTGAGTTTAGTCCAAAAAGCTCAGAGCCCTTATGAAACGATAGAAGAAGAGCCAGAGGAAGAGCGTTCAAAAATGCTTAGTTTTACGATTGGTTATGGTTATGAGATACCAGGCGGAGATCTAAAGGAACGATATGGAAATGACTTAAAGTTTTCTTTAGGGGCCCAATATTTAAATGGTAAAAATTATTTATTTGAGGCAGATTTTAACCTAATGTTTAGCAATAATGTTAAGGAAGATGTAGTATCTAATTTACGCAATCAGAATGGCAGGATCATCGGTTCGAATGGTGGCTTAACAGATGTTTTTTTAAGGCAGAGAGGTTTTTTCTTAGGGGGTGTTGCAGGTAAACTTTTTACATTGCCAGGATCACAAAGTGGGATACGATTAGCTGGAGGTTTAGGCGTATTGTCACATAACATAAGGATATTAGATGAGACTGGTGGAGTAGCTCAGTTAAATGGAGATTATCTCAAAGGATATGATAGGTTGACAAGAGGGTTTGCCTTGAGACAGCAGTTGGGGTATGAAGTCCATAGCCTCAATGGCAGAATCAACTTGAACATTATGTTTGAAATGACACAAGCAGTCACAAACAGTGTTAGAAAATATAACTTTAATTCTGGGCCTGTTCCAGAGGGAGGAAGATTGGACCTTTTGTATTGCTTGAGGGCTACATGGATGCTACCTATCATAAGAAGATCGGTAGTCCAAAAACAAATATATTATTGATATCATTATTTTATAATTTAGGAATCTATTTGTTTGGCCCCTTTTTAAAAGTGCTAGGCTTACTTAATAGAGATATCAAAAAATGGAATCAAGAAAGAAAAAAACAGCTCGAAGAACTCCAATTAATTACAAACAAACCAGTAGTGATGGTGCATTGTGCATCACTCGGAGAATATGAACAAATACAACCCTTACTTAAGCTAATTAAAGAATCAGAAAATGAACATTTTATTCTTTTAACTTTTTTTTCTCCTTCTGGATATAATGCACGACACAATACTCCATATGCAGATAAAGTAATGTACCTCCCGATAGACTATAAAACTATAATGACTAAACTCGTTAGAAAAGTCAATCCCACCTTTTTTATAGGAGTAAAATATGAATTTTGGTGGAATTTGCTTACCCAGCTCCATCGAAACAAGACCCATATTATTTATACAAATGTATCCCTTCAAAAAGAGCATTATATTTTTAAATTCATATTTAAGCGATATAAAAATTTACTACAAAAGATAGATATGCTCTTTGTTCAAGATAAGACTTCTTTGGAATTATTAAGTGCATCAGGATTTACAAATATTAGGCTTAATGGTGATATGAAGGTGGACAATGTCGTTGCTAGACTTAATACTCTAAAACAACCAGAAAGAGCATCAAATGATCAAAAAATCTTTGTTTGGGGCAGTATTTATCCTTACGAGATGCTGATGATTAACGAAGTGATAAGTAGCACTCCAGATTACAAGCACTACATTGTACCACACCATGTTGACGATAAGACGATTTCAATTATCAGAAGTAAGTTAACAGTTGAATATTCGATGATTGAAAGTCTCAACCCTAATAATGTAATCATTGTCAATAAAATAGGTTTGCTATTTAAATTATACAATCAAGCATATATGGCTTATATAGGAGGCGGAATGAAAGGAGGACTCCACAATATATTAGAGCCTACAATATCTGGACTACCAACTGCGATTGGACCAATCCACGATAAATTTCCAGAAGCCTTTCAACTCATACAACAAGGAATAGTAACAGAAATTAAAGATGCAAAAGATATCATATCATTTATCCAAAAGTATAATGATTCTAATGAATATAACTTAGTTCAAAAACACATCAAGCATTATATACAGTCAAACACCGGAGCTACAGTGGAAGTCTATGAGTATTTTAAAAGTATGATCGTATAAAGAATTACTACTTAGGTGGACAATATAGGTTATACTCACTTGAAGAATATCCACCCCAAATCCCTAATGCGCCTTCGACATTACCAGCTATTCTTGTATAACTTGAGAATGGTCCTCCACTATTAGCAGCAAAATCACGAGTTGTCCAAAAATCATAATGTTTTTTATCTAAGTTATACCATTTAATATGAACACTGTCTCCTCTAGGGAACCATCCAAAGGAACTTGGATCAGCATCATCTTGCGGATATTCTGCTTTCGTCAAGGGGAATTCAAATTTTTGACCATCAAAAAATGCATCATCTGTGGTACTTTGGAAAGGTGCCACATAGCCTTTATCGTTAATACCAGTTACATACCTATAATAATCAGTCCCTACAGGATCATCCACATTTACCCATAAACGAGCTAAGGTATCACTGGGCTCTCCAGGTGGGTCGTCCCATCTAAACCCAAATAATGGTATGTGTCTAGGTATGGTCGTGGTGCTGCTTAATACCTTGTCATCTACATTGACAGTAAGGCTATAAGTTCGTCCTATTTCTTTTGTAATTGCATTTGCTAAATCCACATAAATACAGACATTTGGAGTCTCTGGAGTGATTTTAAATCCAATAAATTCGGATGCTATTTCCAATAATTCTGGGGGTAAATTGGCAGTGCATAGTTTTGTTAATTCTACATCCTTATCGCCATCATTGACGGTCATTACTGCATTATCAATAAATAACGAAGCAAATGTCTCTTGGCTAATATTTGATGTAAACGGTATTGATTTTGTAAGTATGACATAGGTAGGCAAACTTGAACCAGCCTCGACATAGCCTTCAACTACATATTCTTGAGTACCATCTACCGCGTCTGGTGTGTATGGCTCACTACACTGTGATAATGATAGGCATAGCACCGTTGAGGCGATTAATAGTAATGAATTTTTTATATAAGTAACCATTTTCATAATAGAATAATATTGTAGGTAAGGGATTAATTAAACTTAAAATTATAAGTAATAGAAGGTATAACTGGGAATATCGTAATCTTACTACCTTCAATTGTAGTTTCCCCAGTATTGAAATCTACATTCGTGTCATAATTTATAAAAAATGGATTTTTACGATTGTAAGTGTTGTACACTGAGAATGTCCATGAGCCCTTCCATTTTCTTTTAGAATCAGGATGTCTCGTATATGTAGCTGAAAGATCTAATCTATGATAAGCATCTAGTCTAGCACTGTTTCTTGGGCCATAAAACAAATTGATACTTTGATCTATAAAGAAAAATCCATTATTAGGTGTAAAAAGCTTGCCTGTCCCATATATGAATACACCTCCAATGTCCCATTTTTTTGATAACTCATAGTTAGCAACGATTGACAAATCATGAGTCTTGTCGTAAGAAGCTGGATACCATCTTGCATTTTCGATATCTGGAAAACTTCTTTCTGTTCTTGATAAGGTATAGCCAATCCACCCATTTAATCTTCCGGTAGATTTTTTCAGAAAAAACTCAGCTCCATATGCTCGACCTTTACCGAATACAAATGAATTTTCAACTTCTTTAGTAATGTCATTTACATAACTGTCAGAATAATCTATTTGATTTTTTAGGTCTTTATAATATACTTCAATAGAGGTCTCATAGTTGTCTTCATCAAAATTTTTGAAGAGTCCTAAGGCATACTGTAACCCGATTTGTGGTTTTACCAATTCGCTACTTGCCACCCATACATCTGCAGGTAGAGTACTGGAACTGTTACTAACTAAATGTAGGAATTGGTAAGCCCTGGTCACACCGCCTTTTAAGCTAGTAGAATTAGCCAAACTCCATTTGAAACTTACTCTTGGTTCTAAACCCGTATATGTCTTAACAGCATCACCTTTACCAAATTGTTCTCCTGTAATAGTGGACGTATAAGGGCCCATTTGAGTAAATGCAGAAAACCTAGCTCCCACATTTAGGCTGAAATTCTTATTAAATTTTATATCATCTAAGATATATATTCCAGTTTCATGAGCATATTTTGGCTTGAAATTGGTGTCAAAATCTACTTCTCCGTTTGATGCTGATGCTGTACTAGGTGTCAATGTATGAAATGTGTAATTTGCTCCAAATTTAATGCTATGTTTGTTGTTATAAAAGTAATCGAAGTCGAACTTGCCATTCCAATCTTTAATCCCTGAGAAAAGATTAAAGACAAAATCTTCTTGTCGACCTTTAAACTCAAATTGATAGTCATTATAGACTAGGGATAAGTTTGAAAATAATTTATCAGAAAATAAGTGATTCCATCTCAGAGTTCCAGTAGAATTCCCATAGGGTAACTCAAATGAAAAATCTCTTTTGGGTTGAGCAAATACTAGGACATCTCTTCCAAAATAAGTGCTTAAGTAGAGTCTATCTTTTTTACTAAATGTGTAATTCCATTTGGTATTTAAATCATAGAAATAATAATTTGTACCTTCAAAATCTCCTCCTTTCAAGGCTGGTTGTGCTAAATCCAAAGCGTAGGTTCTTCTACCTGAAATCATAAATGAACTTTTATCTTTCACAATAGGTCCTTCAACCATTAATCTTGAAGAAATAATTCCGATTCCACCTTCTGCTCTGTATTTTTTATTATTTCCTTCTTTCATCTGAATATCTAAGACAGATGACACTCTACCTCCATAATTAGCGGGCATTCCTCCTTTAATTAAAGAAGTATTTTTTATGGCATCAGCATTAAATACAGAAAAGAAACCTAATAAGTGTCCTGAATTGTAGACTACTGCCTCGTCTAATAGTACCAGATTTTGGTCTGGTCCTCCACCTCTTACATAAAAACCAGAAGCACCTTCACCCGATGACAATACTCCAGGAAGTAATTGCAATACTTTTAGAATGTCTACCTCTCCAAATAACGCAGGTAGTTTTTTTACGCTTTCCATAGGTATGTCAATTTTACCTAATTGTGTACTTTCTACATTTGCTTTTCGTTGCTCTCTGTCTGAGGTAACTACTATTTCTTCCATAGCCACTCCTTCTGACATTTCTACATTAAAGTTCAAATTTTTATTTAAATCTACCTGAAATGATTGGCTCTGAAATCCTAAATAAGAAACGTTAATATTATATTTTCCTTCAGGCAAGGAAAGCGAATAGAATCCATAAGTGTTGGTAGATGTGCCTTGTATAGGGTTGTCAATATTTATTATGTTAGCTCCAATTAAAGTTTCGCCGGAAGACTGATCTTTAATGTACCCGCTTACAGTATATTCAGCTTGAGCTGTTAGACCAAATGAAAACAATGTAAACAGTAAAAAAAAGTAATATTTATTCATTTTGTAATTTTCAGTTAGATATAGAACGAATTATCTTTTGCAAAGTTGAGAAAAATATGACTATTCTCAACCAATAAAAGATTAACTAACCAGATTTGTCGATGAATGTAGTTGACATCGAACTTGCCAGAACTTTATAAAAATAGCATCAGAAAAATTCTAAAAAATCAAGTTACGGTAAATCCCAATATTTAATTAGCTTTGTGCATCACTTAATTTAGGAATTCAGATGAAAAAAGTACTAATAGCCAATCGTGGCGAAATAGCATGTAGAGTTATAAAAACACTAAGAATAATGGGCATAAAGTCTGTGGCTATTTTTTCAGAAGTTGATAAAAATGCGATGCATGTTAGAATGGCAGATGAGGCATATTTTGTTGGTCCTTCTCCATCTAATGAGTCGTATTTAGTTCAAGACAATATCGTAAAAATAGCAAAAGAGAGTGGGGCAGATGCTATTCATCCAGGATATGGATTTTTAAGTGAAAACCCAGTTTTTGCAAGAAGGCTAGAAAAGGAAGGAATAATATTAATTGGCCCATCCGCTGAAAGCATGGAAATCATGGGTAGTAAATTGGCAGCTAAGGATGCCGTAAAGAAATTTGATATTCCTATGGTTCCAGGCACAGATAAAGCATTGGTGGATGTTAATGAAGCCAAAGAAGTTGCAAAAACGGTAGGCTTCCCAATGTTAATTAAAGCTAGTGCAGGCGGTGGCGGTAAAGGGATGAGGATCGTTAGTAATGCAGAAGAAATGGAGGAACAGATAAAAATGGCAATGAGTGAAGCTTTATCTGCTTTTGGTGATAGTTCTGTTTTTATAGAAAAGTATGTTCAAAAACCTCGTCATATAGAATTCCAAATAATGGCAGACAACCATGGTAATGTCATCCACCTTAATGAAAGAGAATGTAGTGTTCAAAGAAGGCACCAAAAAGTTGTTGAGGAAGCTCCAAGTGCTGTACTTACTGAAGAATTGAGAGCTAAAATGGGCGAAGCAGCAGTATTAGTTGCCAAGTCTTGCAACTATTCGGGAGCGGGTACTGTGGAGTTTTTACTTGATGAGCAGCTCAATTTTTATTTCTTAGAAATGAATACGAGGCTTCAAGTAGAGCATCCAGTTACAGAGATGGTTACAGGAATAGACTTAGTCGAACAACAAATAAGAGTTGCTCGAAATGAAAAGTTAACTATCAGTCAAGAGGATGTCATAATTAATGGACATGCTATCGAACTAAGAGTCTATGCAGAAGACCCGACTAATAACTTTCTCCCATCTATCAATACTCTCGAAAGATACCAAATTCCTGTAGGTGAAGGCATCAGAGTGGATCATGGATTTGAAGAAGGTATGGAGATTCCTTTATATTACGATCCTATGATTGCTAAGTTGGTAACCCATGGTGCAACCAGAGATGCCGCTATTGCTAAAATGAAAGAAGCTATATCTATGTATTACATCAAAGGGATAGAGACAACTCTGGATTTTGGAACTTTTGTAATGAATCACTCAGATTTTACATCAGGAAACTTTGATACTCACTTTGTAAAAAACAATTTCACACCAGAAGCTATAATTGAAGCAAATGTTGACGGTTCTAAAGTGGCAGCTGCTTTTATTTCAAATTTAAGGACAACACAAAAGGCAATTTTAACAGTTTAAGTATGTCGTATAAAGCCATTCTGAATGATTTAGAAGCAGGAAAATTAGCTAACATTTATCTGTTTTACGGTGCAGAACCATATTACATTGATAAGCTTACTAATTATTGTGAAAAAAATATTCTGGAAGAAGGGTTAAAGGCGTTTAACCAAGTCACACTCTACGGTAAAGAAGCTGATGCTAGACGAATAATAGATGAACTCTCTCAGTTTCCAATGATGTCACCCAAAAGGGTAGTGATATTAAAGGAAGCTCAAGATATGAAAACTTTTGGTGATTTGCTGCCTATCATCGAAAAGCCCATTCCACATGGTATCTTAGTTATTTCTTACAAAAATCCTAAAATAGATAAAAGAACAAAGCTTGGTAAAATCATCCTTCAAAAATCAGTTGTCCTAGAGTCTAAG
This sequence comes from Saprospiraceae bacterium, assembly GCA_037968395.1. GTDB lineage: Bacteria > Bacteroidota > Bacteroidia > Chitinophagales > Saprospiraceae > JADKBO01. The sequence continues at coordinate 9,583 of JBBKVK010000331.1, forward strand.
ACGCTTTATGATAATCAAGTAGGTGCTTGGATTAAAGAATATGCAGGTGAAATTGGAGTTAAAATAGACTTTGAATCTATAAACTTACTAGTAGAATATCTTGGTACTGATCTACAAAAAATTAGTAATGAAATTGATAAACTCAAACTGAGTGCTAACGGTCAACCCGTAACTCTTGATCAAATTCAAGATCAAATAGGGATTAGTAAAGAGTTTAATGTATTTGAATTACAAAAAGCACTATCAGAAAAGAATGTGGTTAAAGCTAATATGATTGTCCAGTATTTTGCTCAAAACCAAAAATCAAACCCAATCCAAATGACGATAGCTAGCTTGTTTGGATATTTCATGAAAGTATATATCACATTGCAAAATGGGAGTCAGCCAGATAATGTATTGATGAGGAGCTTAGGTTTAGGTTCTCCTTTCTTTGTAAAGGAATATCGAATGGCCGCTAGAAACTACAATATAGCCAAAGTCAGATCCGTTATAAATATGATTAAAGAGGTTGATTTAAAAGCCAAAGGTGTAGGGAATAGGTCCTTAGATTCAGGAGCATTATTGACAGATTTGGTATTTCATATCTTGCATTAATCAAATGATAAAGAGCTCCAAGTAAAATAATTTTCTATCATTTTACGTGCATCAAATTCATTATTATTCTAGAGATTGAAATCGAAATTCAGTGTATAAAATTTCGATTTTCCCATTTTCATGGCCAGTATAACATTTGAGTGTATGTATCATAATAAGCATTTGTTAGTCTAAGATCATACACAGGGTTATAATCTGGTGCTCATCTTTATAAGTAGGAATGATTTAAGGATTCATAACCGATAATTAAAAGAAATCAGATTTCAAGTATTGTGATATTTTGCACCTTATCCATCTCATCATAAGAGATGAGCATACCTATGTTATATACAGTAGCCCACATATCCATCATATCAGGTTCACCGTATGCAGTAATTACTTCCGCCTTTGTGCTCCCTATTTTTATTCCCTCTTTCGTCATTCCATCAAAGTCATCAAATAGGTGAAATGACTTGATTGGAAGATCATTTATGTCTAAATCCCCAGAATTATACTGGCCAAAAATTACATCTACTCCCTTAGAGTCATTAAAATAATTGTATGTAGCATTTCCTGAGCCACCTACATTTACAATTATTTCGTAACCGTTTCCCAATTCACTTTTAACCTTACTTCCTAGATCACCTATTTTCAAATTGTTAATCCCTTGACCAGGAATGATAGTAACCTCTAGCGTTTCTTGATCGTCTTTAACATCTTTGCCACAAGAAGAAAAGCAAATAGATATGCAGAGAAGTGCAGAGAATAAAAAAGTCAGATTTTTCATAATTTTATTTTATGTAAAGTTAACCGCCTTTTTTCAAAAAAAAAAAATTGAATGGTTTAAAAGAATCAATGTTTACGATTAACAATTATTGTAGTCACACATAACATAAATGATCGAGATATTCACCTTAAAATGTAAAAATCAACTTATCATTATTTGCAAATTTTTATTCTTATTGACGAAGTTCTAAAATTTTAAATTTAGTTCCTGATTGAATTGTTTCATTCAATTCCATACCATTTAAAATAGATAGCTCTTCATATTTATTAGCATTTATACTGTAGTCAGCTAGTGCAGATTGGAGACTTCCTGTCTTTTTTACTGATACGATCTTAATTCTTTCAGGTAATTTATTAATCTTAGATTGATCTGTTAGTTTCTTGAAGCTTGTCATTGTATTTTGAAAATTACCAAAGTAAGAATTGAAGTCAGCTTTTGCAGCTAATCCAATAAATTTGAATATTTGATTATTGTATTTGATCAAATAAGTAAGAAGTCTCAAGTCAGCTCCTTCCTGACCATTTTGACCTGCTTGTTTAAACTCTCCAATGATAGCCAATGCTTGATTGCCATTAACAGTAGTACTGTTTTGCTCAATTACAGTTATCTTATTTCTTTCAATTACTGCATTAGCCGCAGTATTCAAGTCTGATCCTGCTTCTAATTCAAATAAAATGACACTTTTGCCACCTTCTGGAATCAATTGTACTTGAGAAGGTGTATTGTTTGTGGTCCATGTTTTTGGGATTTCAAATTCAAAGAGCAATTCAGGGTGGTAAAACTTATCATTTTCTACAAAACCTTGTTTTGGATCATTACCGAATAAGAGTCCATCAATTAAGCTTAAGTAACTATCTCTATTTACTTTTAAGTTAGTGTCTGTTACATTCTTTCTTTGCTGCATTGTGTCTGTGTATTCATTAACTACTCTATACCTGTCACCTGGATCAGGATGAGTAGACAAAAACTGAGGAAGTGATCCTGACTGACTACTCAGTTTTTCAAGAGTGCCAAAGAATTCTGCCATCTTATGTGAGTTGTAACCTATATCTGTAGAGTATTCCACGCCTAACTGATCTGATTGTCTTTCATGAGCTCTACTAAATCTCAGGAATAACAAACCCATGCCTTGATTAGCTAGATCTGCAAAATTTCTAAACTGAGGTGAAAATATTAGTCCACCTACATACAGAGCTTGAATCATAGTCTGGCGACTGTATTGCTTAGCAGAGTGTCTTGCTGTGATGTGGCCAATTTCATGCCCTAGCACTCCTGCCATTTCAGCTTCATTATTAAAATGAGCCATAATACCTCTTGTGAAATATACATATCCTCCAGGTACAGCAAAGGCATTGACTACAGGAGAATCTAAAAGTCTAAATTTATAGTCTATTTCTGGCCTATGAGATATTTTTCCCATTTCCTTACCCTTTGTATCTAGCAAATTTTGTAGGATTTTATTATCATATAGTCCATACTGCTTAATTATTTCGGGATCATATTGTTGTCCCATAGCCAATTCTTGACTTTTTGACATTAAGACTATTTCTCTCTTTCCAGTTACTGGATTTCTTGTACAAGAAGTTATTGTGATTAAAGCCACAAAAAACAAGCTAAAATGTTTAAATATTTTCATTTTAAAAATTAGTTAATTTTATTATTTTAGGATAACAAAATATTATTAAATGGTTATAATTCAAAGGTAATACAAATGACTATCTAACTAAGAAAAATGTTGAATTGTTCACTTTCAAAACATCTTGTGATGCCATTTTTTCGTATTTAAGTAAAGGATAGAAAGTGCAAGGATTGTTCCCCAATATACAAATTCTCCGCTCCAAGCCCAAATCAGGTTTAGTTTATAAACTTTGATGACAAAATATATATAGATGATATATAGTAATGTTGAAATTGCTTGAATAAAGAAAGCGGTATTGGTATGTCCAGTTCCAATTAATCCATTCAAATAAATTGACCCAATAGAAAATAAGGCCATAATAGGAATTAATAATAGGATGATACTGCTGCTCATCGCTAATAAATCAGTCTCACCTCCACCGTATAGCGGATATAAGAAGAAATTTGGAAATAAACATATAGGCGCAGTGATTATTAAAGTGGTCAATACATTTATTTTTGTTGTTTTCCAGGTCATTGGAACTACTGCAATCCGCTTTCTATTACCAATAAATGAGCTTACAATTGTATTAATACCTGTAGAATAACCCCAAGTTGGAATTGATAATATTAGGTATACATTTCTTATTAAATTTGAAATTGCGAGATCTTCACTGCTATTGTTTTCAATAAATGTAAAAAACAGGAAATAGGCTCCTAAACCTAATACAGATTGAGCAACAATCGGTGCAGATACTTTTATTGTTTGAATAACATGTGAAACATTTAATTTAGCAAAATGGGCCAACTTGTAAATTTTATTTCCTTTATCATAAAAAATATAGATTACAAAGGCAGTAAATGCTATGATTTCAGAAGCTGTGCTTGCTATTGCGGCTCCTCTAATACCCATGGCAGGAAAACCAAAATGTCCGAAAATTAATATATAATTTAGCAATATATTAGATAAGGAAAGTATTAATGTATCGATGAGGATAAATGTGGGTCTTGCCACTCCAGTATAAAGTCCAATAAAACAAACGCCAACAAAGCTAAATGGAATGCCCCAGCTCCTAGGGTATATATAATCTAAAGTCCTTTTTAATATTTCAGGAGATTCTATGAAGAGGCGAAAAAATGGTTCGCTATAAAGTTGAATACCAATCATCATTACGATGGCCATCAAAATTTCAAAAAAGACAAGTGACTGAAAATAAGAACCTATATCAGAATGGTTTCTTTCACCATATTTTCGAGCAATCAATATTTGGCCTCCTCTTGAAAAACCAAAACCAATGGATGCAATTATAAGATAAAAAGCCCCAACTAAACCAATAGCTCCAAAATCTATAGAATCGTAATGATACAGAAAGACATTATCTGATAATACGATAATGTTTTGAGCTGCACTACCAAGCATAATTGGTGCAGAGATTCGGAATATTTGGGAGTATGTAGTACTTAATTTCATGCAAAACAAAGATATATCATGTTAAGCAAAGAATGAAACAAATTCTAGGGTATCCTTTTAATATTAATTTATATTGATTTGAAACATTGGAGATATTTAATAATTATGGATATGCCATATGTATCCAATAGAAACAAGCCATGAAAAAAATGAAAACCTTATACAAGCTAAATTCTAAAGAAATTTTTGGTAGGTAGCTTGCTATGTATTTATTAAATACACAAAATTTAATTCAATTTTAAAATTGTGAATTAACTAAATTTTCATTTACTATTTCAACAGCTAGAATGGCACCGGAGACACTAGTTTGAGTATTACTATCTAAAACTATTCTGTCCTTACTTACACCCATGATTTCAAGATACGAAAGGCATGATGCCAGACGGTTTTGCAGTAAAATTGATTCTCTCTTATTTGATTGGTCTATCGTATAACTGGTAAGCATTATCTTCTTAGATGGATTAAGGAATAAATCTTGTTTAATCTTGTCTAATCCTGCAATTGTACCTTGATTAAGTACAGCTAGTTGGTTATCAAAAATCAACCTTGTGATATCAGTACTAACCACAACATCATTATTAATGGAAGCAAAATTTTGATTGTCAGCATTTTCACTAAAAGATGATTCTCTTTTGACGATTTGGTATCCTTTAAAATAATGATCCGCTTTTCCATAAATTGATTTTATGGTTCCATCTTTTAATAATTCAACAGAAAGGGGAACGACGTTGTATAATATTACTGTCTTCTTAGAGTCTTGTCCTTGTGCAGATAATAGAATAAGCACAAAACTGAGGGTAAACAATGATTTAATGTTCATAATTTGGTTGGTTTATAATATTTAAACGAAATAAATACTAAACCTACTACTACAAATTAGATAAAGTATTTAATCTTTTAAACCTCTACCTTTCTTTTTAATCACTTTTGATTTTGATAACTCTTCAACAAGGGTGTCAAGAATGCCGTTTATAAATTCTTTACTCTTGGGGGTAGAATAAAGCTTAGCTAACTCAACATACTCATTTAGAGTAACTTTTGTAGGTATTGTCTCAAAATTAATAAGCTCACAAAGTGCCATCTTTAAGAAAATTAAATCAATGATGGCAACTCTATCACTATCCCAATTATTGAGAACAGGTTTAATTATTTCTAATAACGCTTCATCCTCCTCAAAAGTTCGAATTAAGAGGTTTTCTCCAAATTCTTTAATCGTCTCATCGTCAGGATCATAATCTGACAAATTGATACTCCTTTCGGTCTTAAGTGCTTTTAGAATTTTTTTGATTGTACCAATGATAATTGATTTATCATCTTCCCAGTTAACAAACTGATCTTCAATTGTTTCTACAAAAGTTTCACTCGCTCTGCAAAATTTGAATAACTCAAGTAATATTTTCTCAGTATCTTCCTCCGTATGCTTACTAGCTAAATATGTTTTGTAAGCTTCTTCTTTTGAAAATTCTGAATATATCTTATTGATGATGTCCTTGTCAATCTTTTCACCAAAATGAAGTTTTTTGAATTGAACTTCTAAATCTTTTTGTTTGACTAACTTCTGTATGCTTTCATTTTCAAACAATATTGAAGAGAATATTTTGTCCTCCTCACTTGGCAAATATTTCTTTTTTCTTTTATCACCATCTTCCACAGAAGATTTAGTAACTTGAATAATATTATATAAGGTGAACAGTAACAACTCTTTACTCTGACCTATTTTACTCCAATAGTGTCTCTTTATTTCACTCAAATTTATATCCTGGCCTCTGTTGGCAGCATATAACATTTGCATTACTTTGATTCTGGCGCTTCTTCTACTTAACATCTACTTAAAGTCTTTCTTTATTAGCAAGTGCAAAATAAAGTCATTAATTTAGATATTATAGAAAATTGTAATAAAAAGATTTTATTTTTTTGTTAAGAAGTAGGCAAATCAATAAAAAACAGGTACAAATACTATAAACTATGGCATGAATAATATGAAAATGTAAAAAAACTAACATACTCATTTCATTGTCGAGTAGACAATTTATTCCTCATTCCTCAATATACTGCAGTATTTATTTATATGAAACTTTATGTTCTCCGTAATAGTGTTTTGTTCCATATTAATGTGCAGACTCCCAATAAACTCTATCCCAAGATAGTCAGCTGTATTGATAAATGGCATTTCAAAATAATCTACTTGTTCACCATTACTGTTATAGATCAAACCCATTCGTTTTCCTCTAAGCCTTCTACCTAACTCTTTATTTGACTTGAGGAGATCGGTCCACCTGTCCAGGAATACTTTAATATGTCCTGACATAGCATACCAATACATTGGAGTACTGAAGATAATTGTTTCAGAAGATATCATTTTGTCTACAATCTGGATAAAATCATCATCAATATCATATTGATGATCATACCTGTAATGATTTATTTTATAATCTTTTAAGTTAATTATATTACATTTAACTTTATCAGCTAGATAGTTGTTTATTTGAGATGTATTATTACCTCCCAAAGCACCACCACTTATAATAACTGTACTCATAAGGCTTATATTTCCATTCGTATTATCAGCAAAAGACGATTTTCTAAATCTCTTTTCTAGATTTTAAGTAGTTTCTCCACCTATCTAATACATCATTCATATCATCTGGAATTGGGCTTTCTAATCGAATTCTTTCACCAGTAGTGGGGTGAGTAAATCCTAATGTCCTAGCATGTAGAGCTTGTCTTGGACAGATATCAAAGCAATTCATTACAAATTGCTTATATTTAGAAAAAACAGTTCCTTTCAAAACTTTATTTCCTCCATATCTTTCGTCGTTAAACAATGTACAGCCTATATGTTTCATATGCACTCTGATCTGATGTGTCCGACCTGTTTCTAATTTACACTTTACTAAACTCACATAAAATAGATCTTCTAATGTTTCATAATGAGTAGTCGCAAATTTGCCATCTTCTTCATCATCTACCACGGTCATGACCATTCTATCATTAGAGTTTCTAGCTATTTTACCTTCAATTGTCCCACTTAAAGGGTCAGGCGAACTCCAAACTATTGCGACATATTCTCTATCAATTGTATGTTCAAAAAACTGTTTGGCTAATGCGGTCATAGCAAAATCATTCTTAGCTACAATCATTAACCCCGATGTGTCTTTGTCTATTCTATGGACTAGGCCTGCTCTTTTTTGGTTATTTCCATCAAGAATTGGTAGATCATCTTCATTCTCTTCATAATAATAAAGTAGAGCATTGACCAATGTATTGTCAGGATTACCCACGCCAGGATGTACTACCATACCAGGAGCCTTATCGATGACGAGTACATCATCATCTTCATAAACCACATTTAATGGTATGTCTTGGGGTTGAGCTTCCTCAATGTCATTTGGATCTGTAGGCAGTACTAATGAGATCACATCAAATGGTCTAACTTTATAATTAGCTTTTACTGGAGTATCACCCACTAGGACACATCCTGCCTTGATAGCATTTTGAACTCTATTTCTAGAAACTTGTTCTAATCTGTCCATCAGGTACTTATCTATCCGTACTTGACTCTGTCCTTTATCTACTTCAATGGTACGATGTAGGAACTTTTCATCAGAAGGTTGAGTATCTGAGGCTTTAATTACTGGCATTTATAATATTTATTTATTGAAAACTAGAATGCAAAGTTAACACCAATCTTTAACCTAATCATATCTGTAGTGGACTTCTTCCTTTCGAACCCTTGAATTGTTGAACTAAGAATGGGATCTTTTTTATCTTTTTCTACAAAATATTCCGAAGATAATCCTGAAGAATAACCAAATGCTAAATCTAAATAGAAATCATTTTTCAGATAAGCCATTAAACCTAAGTAACCACCATAGGCTAAAACCATATCTCCACCCTCAAAATTGGTATCTGATTCTTCTGAGTTTGGAAAGCTAAATGTCGTATTGGTAAAAAACCAATTTGATCCTAAGGATAGTTCAGTATATAAGTCAAATATCCATATAGGTTTACCAATAAAGTATTTTGCATTTGCATCAAAAGATATCAACGATGAAGTAGTACTGCCATCCCAAAATTCTATAATGGACCCAAAATCTCTTTCGACTTCACTTGAGTAACTATCTACAACTCCATACGATATTGATCCTCCTATAAATAATGGGGATTCTGCCTTAATTTGACGACTATAGTTTAAACAAAGACCACCGATACCTCCTGGATGATATCGTTTAAATGCTGCTTGAGGTATGTTTATTGATACTCCTAATTCAATGAAGTTAATTGGTGCTACATTGTCATAAAGAAAATATTCATCTAAATCAATTTCATATTGATAGATGGTATCATTTTCTGTTTGAGAATGTAGTGATGCTCTAATTGTAAAAACCATAATGATTACAATCAAACTTATTCTTATGTTTGTAACCAAAAGTAATTTATTATGAATAAACTTAAGACTTCTTTTCAAACTTTATGTGTTAGCGAACGTAAAGATAATAAATCTAATGATCCTCATCAACTTCCTATTTATGCGACTTCATCTTTTAAAATGGAAAGTACAGATGATGCAATAGATATTTTTACAGGCAAAAAGAAGGGTCATGCTTACGGAAGGTATGGTAATCCCACAATTGACACTGTTGCTCAAAAGATAGCCGATTTAGAAGGTTATGGGTTGGAGATGGATACCTATTGTTATCTAACAAGTTCGGGAATGTCAGCTATTTCTACTTTAATATATTCATTGGCAAAATCTGGAGATGCTGTCTTAACCCAAGGAAACCTCTATGGCGGAACCACCGAATTACTTAAAAATGTATTTTCAAACCACGGCATTAATTCTTACTTTATAGATTTTGATGATACGGATGGTATAAAAGGTTTCATTAAATCGCATCCTGATGTAAAGATTTTCTACATTGAGACTCCAACCAATCCGACTCTTGCTTGTATTGACCTCCAAAAGATAAATAAAATCGCAAAGGAGTTTAATTTAATAACAATTTTAGATAATACCTTTTGCACCCCCTATATTCAACAGCCTTTAAAATTTGGGATAGACTTTGTCATTCATTCTACAACAAAATACCTAAATGGGCATGGTAATAGTATTGCAGGAGCAATCGTTGGACATAGAGTTGACTTTCAAAAACAAATATGGACAACTTTAAAGTTAATAGGTTCTACGTGTAATCCGTGGGATGCTTGGTTGATAAATAATGGGTTAAAAACATTGGCACTTAGAATGGATAAACAATGCAGTAATGCTATGTTTATTGCTCAAGAGTTATCAAAAATGAAAGTAATTAAGAAAGTTAATTATAATGGCTTGCAGGATAATAAGTATCATGAAATTGCAAAAAAGCAGATGAATCAGTTTGGTGGAATGTTAAGTTTCGAAGTTGGGAATAACATATATGATGCTAAAATATTTATTGACCATCTTCAGATTTGTACCCATGCTACAACCCTAGGTGATGTTGATACGTTGGTGTTACATCCAGCTACTAGCTCTCATCTTAATGTAGATAAACAAGTGAGAGAGTCCTATGGTATAACAGATAATCTAGTTAGAATGTCAGTTGGTATTGAAGATAAGGATGACTTGCTTAATGATATCAAACAAGCAATAAGCTATATCAATTAGTACATAAATAACAATATTTGGATTTAAGGATTAAGCTTCTTACATTAGAGCAAAATTAATAATATGGGTAAATTGGCATTGCATTGGAAGATCTTAATAGGGATGGTTTTAGGGCTATTGTTTGGGATCCTAGCAAGTAATTTTGGATGGCAAGGTTTTGTAGGAGATTGGATTAAGCCATTGGGTACTATATTTATCAATCTATTAAAATTGATAGCTATTCCTTTAATCTTAGCTTCTTTGATTAAAGGTGTATCTGACCTTCAGGACATTAGTAAGTTTTCAAAAATGGGCTTGCGGACGATAGTATTGTATATTTGCACTACTGTGATTGCGGTGAGTATTGGATTACTAATAGTGAATCTATTAGAACCAGGCGAAACAGTAAGCCCAGAAACTATTGCTCAACTCACTGGAGAATACAGTGGAAGTGCGGAATCTAAAGTGACAGGAGCAATAGATCAAACCACTAAAGGACCTTTACAGTTTGTTGAGGATATGGTTCCTGATAATATATTTGGAGCGGCTTCTGACAATGGTAACATGTTACAGGTTATCTTCTTTGCTATCTTTTTTGGGATAAGCTTACTACTTGTGGAGCCTAAGATCGCCCAACCTGTTAAAGACTTTTTTACTGGACTCAATGAAGTAATAATGAAGATGGTAGATTTAATCATGCTTATGGCTCCTTATGCTGTATTTGCATTAATCGCCTCCTTGGTCACGGATACTACTAATCCTGATATATTTCAAGCATTGTTATGGTATATGTTATGTGTAGTGCTAGGGTTGGGGTTAATGATGGCATTTTACCTTGCATTTGTATATTTTTATACTGGTAAGAACCCAATTTATTTTCTTAATGCTATGTCGCCAGCTCAACTATTAGCTTTTAGTACTAGTTCGAGTGCTGCAACGTTGCCTGTCACAATGGAAAGGGTAGAGGAGCACCTTGGTGTAGAGAAGGAAGTTACGAGTTTTGTATGTCCAATAGGAGCAACTATTAATATGGATGGTACTAGTTTGTATCAAGCGGTAGCTGCTGTATTCATTTGCCAAGCCTTAAATTTTGATTTGACTTTTGGTGATCAGTTGACCATTATTATGACGGCTACACTTGCCTCCATTGGATCTGCCGCCGTACCTGGGGCAGGGATGATCATGTTGGTGATTGTGTTAGAGTCTATAGGGTTTCCAAAGGAACAATTGGCAGTTGGTCTAGCATTAATATTTGCTGTCGATAGACCATTAGACATGTTGCGTACCACTATCAATGTCACAGGAGATGCCACGGTAGCCATGGTAGTAGCTAAATCAATGGGCAAACTCCATGATCCACATATTAAAGATTGGGACGACAATTACAAAAAGTAACATACTCAAAATAATTCCGTTTTAAGTATCTAAAGTTATTGAATGATTATTTTTCAAAGAATTGTGATTATTTTATTTTTATTTATTGGTACAGGGTCAAATTCCTATAGTCAAAAGATGAGTGGTATCACCATGGTGGCTCCTCCAGAACCAATAGATCATAAGGCAATAGATAGAGTAGTCAAAACGAATGCTCAGTGGATATGCTTCGTACCGTACGGCTACCACAGACAAAATGAAACCAAGGTTAAATACAATATAGATTGGCAATGGTGGGGAGAAAAAGAAGAGGGATTAAATAAATGTATCTCTATGGCGAAGGATAAAGGGATGAAAATATTGGTAAAACCTCAAGTTTATATACCTGGATCCTGGGTCGGAGAAATGGATTTTAAAACAGAGAAGGAGTGGCAAGAGTGGGAAGCGTCCTATAGTGTTTTTATTAATTTCTTTTTAGATATTGCGATAAAACATGATGTTGAAGTGTTTTGTATTGGTACAGAATACAAAATAGCTATGAAAAAAAGAGAGAAATTCTGGAGGAAACTCATTAAAGATGCAAGACAGAAATACAAAGGTAAAATTGTTTATTCTTCAAATTGGGATAATTACCAAGATATTCCAATTTGGGATCAGCTAGATTATGTGGGAATATCTGCATACTTCCCACTAAGTGAAGAAGCAACTCCAACAATTAAATCTTTGGCTAAAAAATGGCAGCCTATTGCTCAAGAACTAGAAAATTTTTCAAAGAAAACGGGTAAACAAATACTATTTACTGAGTATGGATACCTAACTATTGACAAATGTGCTTATAGGGCATGGGAACTAGAAAAAGTAATAAAGATAAGTAACCGAAATGAAAATGCCCAGGCTAACGCCTTTGCTGCTTTATACCAAACATTTGCCGATAAAAGTTGGTGGGCTGGAGGGTATATTTGGAAGTGGTTTCCTAACGGAATGGGACATGAAGGCTACTTTGATAAAGATTATACACCTCAAGACAAAAAAGCTGAAGAAGTCATCAAAGTATATTTCGATCAGATGAATTTACAATATCCATAATTCAAGATTTATTAAGGATTTCATTATAACTAGAATGTAACTAATTTATGTCATTACGATAGATTAAGTAATAGGTGACATCATAACAGATTATTTTTCTAATTTTGCACAAAATACCTACATGACATTTCACGATTTAAATCTTAATAAAAATCTGCTTGAGGCATTAGACTCTATGGGAATAATTACCCCAACAAGCATCCAAGAGAAAGCATTTAATGTCATCATGTCTGGAAAGGACGTCATAGGTATAGCTCAAACTGGGACCGGTAAGACTTACGCCTATTTATTACCATGTCTTCGGTTGTGGAAGTATTCCAAAGATAGATTTCCTCAGGTATTAATAGTGGTGCCAACTAGAGAATTAGTAGCTCAAGTTGTAGATGAAATTCAAAAGCTGAGTGTGAACACTAACTTAGAAGCTATTGGAGTTTACGGAGGAACTAACCTTAACAAACAAGCAGCACAGATCTCTGCAGGATGTGATGTGGTCGTGGCTACTCCAGGTAGATTGTTGGATTTGTGCCTGCATGGTGCATTAAAACTTAAGAATATTAAGCGTTTTGTTATCGATGAAGTTGATGAAATGCTCAATTTAGGGTTTCTACCTCAACTAAAGAGAGTATTCGAATTCTTACCAAAGAAAAGACAAAACTTATTGTTTTCAGCCACAATGATTGACAGCGTTGAGGCCATAATTGAGCAGTATTTTAACTTTCCTGTTAAGATTGAGGCAGCTCCTGTAGGGACACCTTTGGAGAATATTGATCAAACAGTCTATAAAGTTGCTAATTTTAATACTAAGGTTAATCTTTTGACCCATTTATTGAGAGATGAAGCTGTGTACAATAAAGTATTAGTCTTTACTGGGACTAAGAAGATGGCTGATATGATTTTTGAAATCATTGAAGAAGAATTTGGGGTAAGCACAGGAGTAATACATTCTAACAAATCTCAAAATTTTAGATTTAATGCAGTCCACAGTTTTACTAGTGGAGAATATAGAATCTTGATAGCAACCGATATCGTAGCTAGAGGAATTGATGTATCAGATGTGTCTCATGTTATAAATTTTGATATTCCTGAAGTTCCTGAAAATTATATACACAGGATAGGTAGAACGGGTAGGGCAGACCGAAATGGTAATTCGATATCATTTTGCACCGAAGATGAGAAGGAGTCTTTAACTCAGATTGAGGAGCTGATGAATTATCCAATTCCTGTCGTAGATTTTCCGAGCGAAGTCGAAGTCTCAGAGGAGTTGATTTTTGATGAAATCCCTCAAATCAATATGAAAACCATTCCTTTCAAACATAAGTTAGACCCCGAAGCTGGTGGAGCTTTCCATGAAAAGAGTGATAAAAACAAGAAAGTTAATAACCCAATACGACGAAAAGAAGCCATGAAGATTAAATATAAAAAGGCCAAAACCAGAGGTCAAAAGAGAAAGGGCAAATAAATTTTATCCCTTAAATTCTTGTACATCATTGGGTTAGCCCCTTCGGGTTCGTGGCAAAAAAATAGTAAGTAATTATTACGACCTAAAATAAGTTTACACAATAACTTCTGCTTCCTACATCAAATCAACAATATTACTAAGTTGATCGATTTCAGCAATAGTATTAAAGTAATGAGGAGATAATCTAATTGCCCAATCCTGGCCTTTCTTTTCAAAGTCAATCAAAGCAGAAAATTTGTTTGCCATACTGTGCATCACTTTGTGTTTGTTTAGATGCGATTTTGACTCTTCTTGTGATTTATTTGCCTTAATGAAGGTAATGATGTTAGATTTTTTTGTTCCTAAATCTAATTGTTTGATACCATTGATGTTTGATAGATTAGATCTCAAATGGTTAGCCAGTAAAGCATTTCTTGTCTCAATTTGGTCAATTCCAATTTCATTAATATATCTAATTGCTGCAGAAAATCCATAAAACATGGGATACGGCTTTTCGAAGTGTTCAAATCGGGTGGCTGATGGGTTTATTTTGTATTCTAATGGACTTACCCATTGAGCACTCCAAGCATCAATGGACATTGGAGCATATTGTTCCTCTAAAATCGTATCCGAAACATATAGAAACCCTGTACCTCTTGGTCCTCTTATGAATTTTCTCCCGGTGACACTCATAAAGTCACATTTGATATCCACAACATTTACATTTATCTGTCCAACAGACTGACAAGCATCCAGTAAGTAAAGTATCTGGTGTTTAGAACATAATTCTCCAACTGCGACAGCATCTTGAATCAGTCCTGAATTGGTAGGCATGTGAGTGACCACCACTAATTTTGGCTTCTTAGCTTCTATTAAGATCTCAAGATGTTCCAAATCTAAATCACCATTCTCCCTGCTTTTGATACGCTTGACCACTATTCCAAATGTCCTTATCAATGAGATAAGGTACATGTAATTAGAAACATAGTCTGCATCGGTTATGAGTATGACATCGCCTGTTGCAAATGAAATAGAAGACACTGCTTTAGAAAAGGCATCTGTAGCACTAGTCGCAAAAGCAATATTTTTTGGACCACAGTTAATTAATTTAGATGTTTCTTGGTAGAATAGATTTGTTTCTTCCATTTTATCCAACATTACTTTGTAACCTCCCCAGTATGATTCCTCATCAAAATAATATTTTACGGCATCGGTCACAGGTTTGGGCATTAGTGAAGAGCCTGCACTATCAAAAAATAATAGATCATTGGTACTAGGTGAATCTTTCCTAATTTGGTCAATATTCATATCAAATTGATTTTCCGTGACTCAAATTTAATAATAATATTTATGTTAGATGTCACTATAATAAATTGTGCAAGTATAAATATTGTATCATTTCGTAAAAAGTTATCCTTTACATGACAACATAGAACACATAAAAAGCAACATATTTGGGTCAGAGAAGGGCATCTGAAAATATTTTTTCAACTTTTTATTAATTATTTCAAGTATTGGGAATTATTTTGAGATGCCCGTCGTTTAGGTGTTTGTATATCAAGGATACTTTAATCAAGAGCTTTATGTAATTTATAATTTCCAAAAGAATTTATAAAAAGCATACAATGCAATATTTAAATACTATCTTTGATCTTTATTTATTTTTTTAATTATTATTATAATGCACAAAGGCACAGTAAAATTCTTCAATGACTCTAAAGGTTTTGGATTTATCGTTGAAGACGGTTCAAACAAAGAACATTTCGTACACGTATCAGGTTTAGTTGATGAAATCCGAGAAGGAGATCAAGTTGAATTTGAACTTACAGAAGGTAAAAAAGGATTAAATGCAGTAGATGTTAAAGTAATTTAATATTTACCTAATTTAACTTTTTAAGTTTTGAGCCTGTCAATTTTATTGATGGGCTTTTTTTTTGCAAAAAATCTACCCAAATTATTTACAATACCTTATTTTGTGAAATTAGAAGTTAATTAATATGTTATTAATTAACTTTAAGAATAAGACCTTAAACTACTGCATATGGACATTGGTAAGACCAATACACTTTATATAGCAAGACGGACAGACAATGGATTTTACCTAGAAAATCCCGAAGGAGAAGAAGTCCTCTTGCCAAATGCATACATTACTGAGGATATGGCGATAGATGATGTCATGGACGTTTTTGTATACAGAGATTCTGAGCAAAGGGTCGTAGCTACTACATTGATACCTTATACTGAGATTGACAAATTTGCTTATTTAAATGCAAAGCAGGTAGATCAAGTAGGTGCATTTTTTGATTGGGGATTACTAAAAGATTTATTTGTTCCATTTGCGGAGCAACCTTTCCCAATAGAAGAAGGCAAGTCTTATTTGATTTTTACCTTTTTGGATGAGAAAACTGATAGGATTATTGGATCAGCCAGAGAAAATGACTTTTTATTCTTCGATGATATTAAGCTTAAAGTAGGAGATGAAGTGGATCTGTTACTTTATAAATCATCAGATTTAGGGATGAATGCCATTGTTAACAACTTACACAAAGGCTTAATCTTTGCATCCGACATACACCAACCTTTAGAAGCTGGCCAACGAATAAAGGGCTATGTTAAGAAAGTCCGACAAGATGGCAAACTAGATCTTTCATTAATACCAATTGGCTACAGGAGTAGCATTGATACTGTCGCTGATACCATATTAGATTCTATGCAACAGAATGAAGGTGTATTGCTTTACAATGACAAAAGTAGTCCTGCTGAAATCAACACTGCCTTGGGCTTAAGTAAAAATGCGTTCAAACGTGGAATAGGATACTTGCTAAAGAATAAAAAGATCCAGTTCGTCGGAGATGATATTAAGTTGATGGGTTGATAAGGTTATAAAGGAATACTAATTTTCAAGTTTATCTATGGCAGACATACAGTTATCATAATAAAGATAGCCAAGATATAATGTTAGGCAATATAATGAAAGATTGAATTGGACTTATGATCAGAAGATTATTATTCTATATTGCCAATTTATGAAATGCTAACGTTTCTTTTAGTTCATCTACGCTGATGTCAAAGTGTGATGCATCGTAAATACATTCTCCTTTAGACATTAAGATGATTTGTGGGCTTTCGTGGTGTACATGAAATTCTGCTGCTATAGCATTAGAGATGTCTCGATGATTTAAAAGGTCGAGGTAATATATTTTGATATTATTTAGGTCCCAAGCACTTTCCAATCTCATTTTAGACATACCACTAATAGAGCATGATGTACTATGCTTAAATATAGCTACAGGCTGAGTTTTTGACTCTAGCATTATATCTTTTAATTGAGACTTATCGGTAAGTTGCGACCACATAGTGATAAACTCTGGTCTATTTAATGATACACTTAACAATAGATATAGGTGCTTTTAATTCATATGGGCATCCATAACCATTTCTAGTACAAGAAGAGAATACCGATACTGTAACTAATAAAGCTAAAACTACTGTTAAATTTTTAAACAACTTGCTGTTCATAATTGATTGATTTAATTGCATTTATTCTAATTCAAAACTAGGAAACTCCCTATTACCTTTGCAATTAGGATGCCAAATAATTTTCATTAATATTCATAAACGTAGCTCGGTGCGAAAATATTACTTCCTATTGATATATAATAGAAATCGTATAAGTTATTGTTCGTTTGACCTTGTTTATACGATAATAACACACCAAAGTCACATTACCCCTATAAAACGTCAGATAATTAAAAATGTTTTGAGGTTATTGGCAGTTAAACTTTCTATAACAAATTAGATATAATTTAAAAGAAAGGGAAGATATTAGCTGTCCTCCCTTTCTTGTTATTTATTTTATTTGAAATTCTGAATCAGGAATATCAGTATTAACTTCATAACTTGTCATCTTCATCTCTAAAGGAAATGGTGCTGCTCCAATTATTGTCATAGTGAATGGCAACATAATACCATTTACCTCTTTGTAATCAGAAAGATTAGTACTAATAATCTGACCTGGATTATCTCCTTCTGGTTCAGCAACTACAGAACCAACCAATAAACTCGTCTTTATTGAATAAAATTGAGTTTCTTTATTGTCATTTTTAGTCACAACAATTTTATAACAATCTTCCCCATTCAATTTTTCTATTCCTTTAAGCTCTAGAGCATAAATTTCTGATTTGTAATTTAATTGATCAAATAAAGTTGTTTCTTCCATTATCTGGTCAAATTGTGGGTCACCTTTACCAAATACTTCTGTCTGTCCCATACCAGAAATAGATGCTTTCATACCATCGCATTTTTGTTCTTGCATGATCATGTCACCCATTTTCATCTTGTTAAGGTACTTGTTTGGTGATTTTACTTTTATTATTAAAGAGGCCTCTTGCCCCATCAACATCATTCCACCATTGGTAGTAAGTGTAGTTACTTTACTTAACTTTTCTTTTCCTCCAATAGCGTTGATATAGTCTTCTATAACTGTCATAGCAGTAGTACCTTCTGGTAATGCAATAGCATTGTAATTTACTGCTTCACCATAAGCTCCATAAAAGTCGATGACTCCATCAGAATCATATTTTAATAACTTATCCGCTACCTCATCCTTATTTCCAACGACTACTATATATGCATCTGAAGGTTTGATATACTTTTTAGCCATTGCAGTAATGTCCTCAGGTGTGATTTCATCAAGTCTAGATAAATAAGTACCATAGTAATCTTTTGGCAAGTCGTATTTATAGATATTTTTTGCAAATCTTGCTATGGTTTGTGGGGATTCTAGAGATCGAGCAAAGCTGCCAGCCATACTGTTTTTAATCAATTGTAGGGCTTTAGCTTCTACAGGCTCTGTAACCATTCTTTCCATCTCGAATAAAATTTCATATATAGAACTATCCGTTACCTCATTTCTTACACTAGCTCCAGCACTAAATGCTCCAACTAGTGGATCAGAGGAGAGTTGAGATCTGGCTCCATAAGTATAAGCTTTGTCTTCTCTTAGATTTTGCATTAATCTCCCAGAGAATGCTCCTCCTCCTAAAATTTGATTCATTGTTGTAGCCTTCAATACATCATCAGATTTAGGGTGAAGATCTACAGGGTATGTTACTTTTATTACCGATTGAACGGCACCATCTTTATGAGCAAAAGCAACTTTTTTACCTTTTGGACCAGCTGGTTGAGCATATTCATAATTTGGAATAGTCCCAGATTTCCATGAACTAAAGTATTTTTCTGCTTTGGATTTAGCTTCATCTACTGTAATATCACCAACTATGATTAAGTAAGAATTATTAGGTTTGAAATAAGTATTGTAATAGTTTTTACAATCATCTAACGTGAAGTTGCTTGTACTAAGCTCTGTTTGTACCTCACCATATGGGTGCCCCTTGCCATACAGGACGCTATTACCAACATTAGAACTTATACTATTTGGGTCTGTTTTTTGAGAAGCTAACCCTGACACCACTTGATTTTTTGCTTTTTCAAATTCATCTTGTGGAAATATCGGGTTTTCTAATATATCTGTAAATATTTCCATTAAAGGATCAGAGTGTTTCTTTAGCGAAGAAAGGAATATACCTGTACTCGAAGTATTTAGGTTTGCTCCATAAAAATCAATGGTCTCATCTATTTGAGATTTTGTTCTATTTGCAGTACCAGTTTTTATTAAGTCACCAGTCATGCTTACAAAACCGACTTTATTTCCTTCTAAAAGTGGCGGGTTAAGCAACGATACTTGATAAGAGACTATAGGTAATTTGTGGTTTTCAACCACGATGACTTTTAATCCATTCGCTAAATCAAAAGAGGAGTAATCACCAATTTCTACATTCCTAGCAGGACCTGCATTTGGAGCCATACTTCTGAACGACTCGACTTTCTTTGTGACTGTTGCTTCTGAAATGGCTTTGTCTGCAGCTTTCTTACTACATTGGGTAAAGCCGATGATTACAAAAAGTAATACTATATATTTATAATTCATTATTTTTAATTTAAGGTTTACTAGATATAATTAATGTCTAAACTATTACGGGTTTACTTGTTTAGGCAAATAATATATTACCACTCGATTGTCTTTGTTAAAGTAAGTTTTGGCCGCATTCATGATGTCTTCTTTTGTTACTGACAAATACCTTTCTAATTCTGTATTGATAAGATTGGTGTCACCATAATACATTTTATAATTTGCTAAGCTTTCTGCAACACCAGCCATCCTTGAGTTACCAGATACGAAGTCATTTTCAACCTGATTTCTTAATTTTTGAAACTCTTTGTCAGTCATTAATTCTGATCCAGATTTCTCGATCACCTCATTTATAGATGATTCGAAATCTGTCAATTCTATACCCATATTGGCAATACCAAATGCTATGGATACACCTGGATCTTCCAGCCCTAGCGGGAAATTACCTATAAACAGAGCTTTTCTTTCTTCATCTACCAACTTTCTATATAATCTAGACGATTCACCTTGTGATAATAATTGACCTAACATAGATACTGCATAATAGTCTCTAGTGCCTTGTGCAGGAATCCTGTATGCTTGTACTACTGCGGGTAATTGGATATTGTCATACACAGTATCTCTAACTTCACCACCTAATGCAGGCTCTACGACATTTGGTCTATATATTGGGCCAGTACCTTTTGGGATGCTGCCATAATATTTTGCTATCATAACTTTAGCTGCCTCATAATCAATATCTCCAGCAATGGATAAGATGGCGTTGTTAGGCACATAAAAAGTCTTATAGAAGTTTTTATAATCAGATTCGACAGCTGCATTTAAGTGAGCCATTGAACCAATTAAAGGCCATTTATAAGGGTGAACAGTGTATGCTCTTTTCATTACTTCTTCTAGTAAAGAGCCATAAGGTCGGTTGTCTATTATTTGTCTTCGTTCTTCTTTTACTACTTGCCTTTGAGTTTCGATACCTATATCTTCTACTTTTGCATGGAGCATTCTTTCAGACTCTAACCACAAACCTAATTCTAATTGATTACTTGGTAGAATCTCGTAATAATAGGTTCTGTCAAAAGATGTATTTGCATTTAGTGTGCCACCAGCTTTTTCTACATAATTGTCAAATTCTCCTCTTTTGATGTTTTCACTGCCTTCAAATAGTAAATGTTCGAAAAAGTGTGCAAAACCTGTTTTATCGGGATTTTCATTTTTAGATCCCACATGGTACATTACGGATACAGCTACAATAGGGGTGCTTTTATCTTGGTGTAAAATCACATGAAGTCCATTGTCTAAAGTGTATTCCTGAAAGTCTATCTTATTCATTTGACCTATAGCAATGCTTACTGTCAGCAATGTTATGAATAGCGATTTAAATACTTTTATCATTTAAAGTTATTTTTATGTTGAATTAATTGTTCTATTAAGAGTCAATGTTATAATAACTTTGACCAAATTTTGGTACAAGATTAAGTAAATTACTATAAAATCGAAAACATATTCTACCAACCCCTAAACTTTTAAGTATAAAATAACAGAAAAATTAGCCGTGAGAGGTAATATCTTGCTCTGGGAGAGTATCTATCCAATCTATAACGCCATCAATAGATAAGCTATCATTGAGATCATAGTCTTCCACTTTTGTTCTTACTAAGCCATAAAGGTAAGCGCCAGTTCCTAGTTTTTGACCAATATCATGTGCCAATGATCTAATATAAGTACCCTTACTACAAGTTACCTCTAGCTCGATCAACGGATTATCAAATTTTAGAAGATCAAGATGGGTTATATTTATTTCTCTAGCTTTGAGTTTGACGTCCTTTCCTTTTCTAGCTAGCTTATGCGCTGTCTGACCATTTATTTTTATTGCAGAAAATATTGGAGGCATTTGCAGTTGTTCTCCTCTAAAAAGTGGGATGATTTGATCAATATCTTGTTTATTAATGTGATCTGTAGAGCATATGTTTTCTTCATCTGCCTCACTATCATAGGATGGGGTAGTAGCGCCTAATTTGACAATACCTTTATAAGCTTTATTGTATGCCGTGAGTGATTCTATGAGTTTGGTATACTTTCCTACTGTCACTAAGAGTAATCCTGTTGCCATTGGATCCAAAGTACCGGCATGACCTACTTTTATCTTCTTGATACCAATGCCGTATTTTATCGAAGACCTTATTTTGTTTACTACATCAAATGACGTCCACCCAAGCGGCTTATCAACTAAGATAAGGACACCATCTGTGATATTATTTACTTTTAATAAGTTTTGGTTTGTGATGATTCTATTTGTGTCTAGACTTGGTGGGTTGGCCATTTAGATTTATTGTAGAAACGTATAAGTGATGCCGCCTAGTCCAATTATTAGGCAGTAATAGGCAAAATACTTCAGCTGTGCGTTTTTGACCAATGTGATCATCCACTTACAAGCGAAAAAACCTGTGATCAACGCCGCTACAAACCCTAATCCTAAAGCTAATAAATTTGTATCAGATTGATTGAAGTCTCCATCTAATAGATCTTTAGCCATTTTTCCAAAAATTAAAGGTACAACCATTAGGAAAGAAAACCTTGCAGCTTTTTCTCTGTCGACTCCTAATAAAGTAGAGGTAGAGATTGTGGCCCCTGATCTTGAAATTCCTGGCATTATTGCGATAGCTTGAGAGATTCCAATAATTATAGCATCCATGTATGTAACTCCTTTGTTACTAGTCTTTGCCTTGTCTGCGAGCCATAATAATACAGCCGTCACTATTAACATGCCACAAACCAATCTAATATTTTGACTAAAAAGAGCATCAATCTGATCTTCAAATAATATACCTATAATAGCTGCTGGAACCATCGAAATTACAATTTTACTTGCAAAAGGGATAGACGATTTCTCCTCTTTTGAGAAAAGGTTTGTAATAATGTCAAGAATGTCTTTTCTAAAAAAGATGATTGTTGCTAGTGCTGTACCAAAATGTAATACAACAGTCATGAGAATACTTTGCGTCCCAATACTATCATCTCCTAATATGAATTTGGCTAATTCGAGGTGTCCACTACTACTTACAGGTAAAAACTCAGTAAGCCCTTGGATAATCCCAAGGACAATTGAAATAAGATACTCCATTATTACTTTTTACCAAAAATGGTATAAACTTGAATAACTAAACCAGCAAGAATAAAAATTGGTGCAATTAGAGTTCTTCTCGTACTATAAATAAGACTTTCATCCCAAACATCAGGTGATGGCATATTACCTCCAGCCATTAAGAAATAACCAATAGCGATTAGGCCTGTACCTGCTAATAAATATGCATAATTTTTCTTGCCAAATAGCAAAGTGGACTCAACATCTTCTGAGTAGTTTTTAACTTGATCAAACTTAGAAGTTGTCTTTGTTGGAATAACATTTTCTACCTCTTTTGTTGTAGAAACATTTTTGTTTTTGTCTTTTTTTGCCATTATTATAT
>JBBKVK010000332.1:0-4282 GCA_037968395.1 Saprospiraceae bacterium
CAATTACATTTATTTTGTTTTCATTTTTTGCTTTTGCGTCTATTGGTCAAAACATAACTGATATTAAAGCAAATTCAAGTGAGCAAGTAAAAGTCCTTCAAGATGCAATAATTAAGGAATTACCAAATACTTCTTTTACTTCTAATCAAACTGTAAAGTTAGAGAAGATTTTCATGGATATCAACAAACAAAAAAAGCAGTTAGCAGATTCTAATGTATCAAAGCTAGAATATAGTGAAGGTGCAGCTAAAATTGAGTCTCAATATTCAGATCTTATTGCTGGAGTTCTTACTACTGATCAAAAAAAAGTGTACGAAAAGGTTAAAAGGAGAACTTCTATCAATTAAATTTTTATTGTTTGTTTTCTTAGTTTATTGATAAAATGTAGCTCATCTAAGCTCTCGAATCAATGACAAATTCGTTCTATTACAACGAATTTACCAAGTCAAAAACACCTGTAATGATGTATTGTACTCCAATAGACATTACAATAAATCCCATAATTCTACTGATCGCATTTAAACCGCCCTTACCTAACATTTTAAATAGTAGAGGAGCTGAATTTAGTATTAAGAATACCAAAAATGCACAGGCAGCAATCATGCCCACTATCATAAATCTGTCAATCCATTCAGCATATTTAGAAAAATAAGCTATTAACAAAGATATTGAACCAGGACCTGATAACATTGGCATAGCCATAGGTGAAAAAGAAATATCTACTTTCTCCATAGCCTCCTTCTTAACTTCACTGTCAATTGCTCTGCTTTTTGCCATTTTACCATTTAGTAAAGAGTATCCTGAGGACAATATTACCAAACCTCCTGCAATTTTAAGAGCACTTAAAGATAATCCAAAAAAGCTTAAAATATAATTGCCTGCGAGAAAAAAGGCAGACAATATCAAAAAGAAATAGATACTTGTTAATAATGAAGTATGTCTAATCTCTTTTTTAGAGTAGTCATGAGTCAACGAAAGAAATAATGGAATTGCTCCTATTGGATTAACTACTGAAAAAAGAGTAATAAGTATTGATAACATGGACATGTATGATTTGAATGCTAAACGTAAGTAGTACTAAACTATCCTCTAAAAAATATGAAAACATTATAACAGGCATAAGCTATCAGGAGTACCACTCCATGCCAACGTTTTACTTCCATTTTACTGCTAATAATCATCAATAATATAACAAGCATTGTAGATAAAACTACAATCAGCAAATCAAAATTGGCGATCTTATCAAATGGAAGGGCTTTGATATTACAACTTAATCCCAAGATCCATAATGCGTTAAATATATTTGAGCCAACTACATTACCCACAGCTAAATCTGTAGACCCTTTCAATGCACTCCGTACTGAAGTTACCAATTCAGGTAATGAAGTACCTATAGCTACAATAGTTAAAGAAATAAATGTTTCACTCATTCCAATTTGAGTGGCCAAATGTATTGCCCCCTCTACCACCCATTTACCTCCAAAGAATAGCATAACCATACCAATTATAATAAGGCCAATATCTTTCCAAGTTGCGCTGTGTGAATGTATCACTTTATCATCAATGTCTTTAAAAATCTTTCGATCCTCTCTAGCAACCAAAAATATATAAGCAAAGAATATTATAAAGAAAAACATGATCAACATTCCATCCTGCTTACTTAACCCTTGCATATCATCTGAGACTGTTCCCCATACTCTGGCATTAGCTAAAAAACCTATCAATAATATAGCTGCAATCGAATATGGAATTTCTGATAATACTGTATTCCTGTGCACTGGTAATGGCTTAAGGATTGCCGTAAATCCAAGTATTAGTAAAAGGTTAGCAATATTACTACCAAATACATTACCTATCGCTACAGCAGAGCTGCCTTCCATACTTGCTATTATGTTTACAATTAATTCAGGCATAGATGTACCAATACTAACTATGGTCAAACCTATGATTAGCTCTGATATCCCCATTTTAGAAGCCAAATTAGATGACCCTTCAACTAATAAATCAGCCCCTTTTATTAAAATGATAAACCCAATTACAAATAATATATATATCATTAAACTATAACTTATGTTAACTCAATTAAGAATTCAGGCATATTAAAACTTTAACTATGAATTGAACCTGAATCAGGCAACAAAGGTCACTCTTTTTATTATATTATAAAATTTATTATATAAATAATTACAGTATAAATTACAAAGAACAATCCTATCATTCCATCAAGTAACAAACTGTAATACCAATCTTTTTTGTCACTGTCATGAAACCTAAGAATTGATAAAGTTATTAAACAGACTAGAATCCAAGATAAACTGACTGCATTGAACTCAGAAAAAGCGCTGTATGTCATAATAAAAATAGCAGAAAGCGACACTAATATTAAAGCCATATTCACACTAGCTTTCTCCCCCAATAATATGGCGAAGGTCTTTACCTGAATGTGTTCATCAACTGCTATATCCCTAATATCAAAAGGTAATGTCAAACCTAAAAAAAACAGCACTGAACTTATTGCATACATAACAGTTGTAGCATTTATTTTCTCTGACAATATACTTGGAATAACAATACTGTATATCGTCCAAAATATAGCAATCAAGATAATTTTAATATAGTCAATGTCCCTAATCCTTTTACCTCTATTATATGGAACAGCATATCCTATACATATAATACCAGTAAAAAATAATATCAATTGGATGTTAAAAGGCAGGTATAGAAATGAAATCAAGCACATAATACTTGACAAGATGCAATATAATATTATATGTTTTTTGTACAGCTTTATAATTCGAAATCTACCTTCGTTTTCAAAACGTATTACTTTATTGATACCAACTATCCGATGAATGGAATACAAAGCTATAGTACTCATCGATACACAGACAATATAATAATAGTTAGGTTGACTTTGCTGAATAACAAAGCCATAAAGGGTAAATAACATTGCCATTAGACCTATATGCAAACTACTATAAAGATAAAAGTCTAATAGCTTCTGACTTAATGTTGTTGATTTGTGATTAGCCAACTTCTTTATATTTTAGTAATAATAACCAAAATATGCCAAATACTGAAAGTAGGTCATCAATGAAGTGCCTTTAGTAATTAATAATAAAGATATTTAGTTGCCATTATATTATTCTGAATTAAGCAACAAGGTGGAAGGCATAATTTTAAAAGTATTTAAAGTTATGGTTCTTTTCTATTTTTAATAATGACTCGTATATCAGTTTAATCACATTTTCTACATCATCTACATGTGCCATCTCGACAGTTGTGTGCATGTATCTCAGCGGTAAAGAAATAAGAGCAGAAGGAACGCCTCCATTACTATAAGCAAAAGCATCAGTATCAGTCCCAGTACTTCTAGAAGAAGCAGATAATTGTATAGGGATTTTTTTATTTTTGGCTACGTCTCTTATGAGTTTTAATAGCGTATTATGGACAGCTGGTGCAAAAGTAAGAACTGGACCTTCACCACTCTTTATGTCTCCATGTTTTGCTTCCTTAATAAGTGGTGTTGCAGTATCATGGCAGACATCGGTAATAATGGCTACATTTGGTTTGATATTGTCAGCGATCATTTGAGCTCCTCTTAGCCCTATTTCTTCTTGTACTGCATTAACTACATATAGAGAAAAAGGCAATTTTTTCTTTTTCTCTTTTAACATTCTTGCTACTTCTGCTATACAAAATCCACCCATCCGATTATCAAGGGCTCTGCCCATATAATATCGGTTATTTAGTTTACTAAATCCATCTTCAAATGTTATAACACACCCAACATGAATTCCCATATCTAGGACTTCTTGTTTGTCTTTTGCTCCTACATCTACAAAGATATTTTCTAAGGATGGAGTTAAAGCACTGTTTTTTCCAGACCTTGTATGTATAGCAGGCCAACCAAATACTCCTTTAACAATTCCATTTTCAGTATGAATATCGACCCTTTTAGCAGGTGCTATTATATGATCGCTACCTCCATTTCTAATTACATTGATAAATCCTTTATCTGATATATAATTCACATACCAAGATATTTCATCTGCATGACCTTCAATTACAACTTTATAATCCTGACCTGGATTAATTATTCCGTATGCTGTACCGTAATTATCTATATGCCACTCATCTATATAAGGTTTTACATATTCTAACCAAATCTTTTGGCCTTCAGCTTCAAACCCTGTCGGAGCATTTGCATTTAAGTATTTATATAAGAACTCTTCAGATTTTTTATTTATTATCGCCATCTACTTTTCATTATCTTTGAAGA
>JBBKVK010000333.1:0-4849 GCA_037968395.1 Saprospiraceae bacterium
CATTAAAAACCTAATTTTTAATTGCTTAACCAAAGAATATTACCCAATTTTGAATTCTAATGATGTACCTTTTCAACTAAGTCAAAGCCAACATTAAAAGTGAAGCTACGCATCCACCAAATAATGGACCCACAACTGGGATCCAAGAATAACTCCAGTCACTCGGTGCCTCTCGCAAAAGTTGTACTCAGGCAGTAGTGCTGATGATGTGCTTCATGACAAAGAGGACAATTCTTTGTTTTGGACGACAAATAAATCAAATACTAATGAAATTAATCGAGGGAATGAAGTAGGTTCTAGTTCTCAGACGATTTACACCACAAGTAACCGTATAATAAGTGTTGCGTTGGATGTAACGTTGAATAGATTTTATTGGATTGAAAGAATAGGCAATATAGGTACCATTTATTCAATAAAATATGACGGTACTGATCTTAAAGAAATTGTTACTACGAATAAGGGACCTAGATCTCTAGCAGTGATGAGTGTGTTTGATTTGGACAATGATGGCTATGATAGTCTTTCAGATTGTGATGATTCAGACCCTAATATTAATCCAGGAGAAGATGAAATTCCATACAATGGTATTGATGATGATTGTAATGCAGAGACTTTGGATGATGACCTTGATCAAGATGGGTATGCGTTTTTGGTTGATTGTAATGACATGGATAGTTCAATTAATCCAGGAGAATATGAAATTCCATGTAATGCTATGACTTTTGACGATGACCTAGATCAAGATGGATATCTCAAAAATGTAGGCTGTAACGATGAGGATCCAGATATTCACCCTGATGCAGTAGAGATTCCAAATAATAGTATAGATGAAGACTGTGATGGGGCAGATTTGGTTACTTCAACTCAGGAATTAGATAATACAATGATAAACATCTATCCAAGTCCTGCAAGTGAATTAATAAATATTGATGTTGCCGGACAATTGAATTATCAGGCAACTTTATATAATTTAGACGGCAAGATTATTTACAGCTCAAGTAACCCTAAACAAATTATACTAGGTTTTACTTCCGCAGGAATGTATTTACTAGAAATAATAAATATTTCATCAGGTCAAAAGATTGTGAAAAAAATTGTTTTGGAGAAATTTTAAATATCAAGCGAGCTTGTGGAAGGATGTTTTTGGTTTCAGATTTTGCTTTGGTAGTAAAGGATTTACTTTCAGTGAATCCTAATTACATCACCGCTGGAAATACAAAGTAATAAGGCAAGCTTATTAATCATCAAATATAAATTTTAAATATCAAGCGAGCTTGTGGAAGGATGTTAATGTTTCATATTTCTCGGCTGCTAGAAAGCTTTGCTTGCCCCAAAAACCTATAGGGAGGCAAAGCTGAGAATGATAAAACGGTACGGAAGAACGGACCTAATTTTGACTCAATTACAAACTAAGACTATTCTCATTAAAAGATGAAGAAGTAGATAGATTAATTTGATTTGGGAGGTAGTGAAGAAATTTAGACCAAGTCAGGTATTTAATCCTTTTGAAAATGTACCAGGAGAAGTCCACCCATGCCTGCATATAGACAGTATTAATATTGGGATTGGGCTTTATGACTATAGACTAGAAGCCCATGATGCAGCAGGTAATATCAGCTACTCCGATATCAAAGTAGTAGCAGCCTATGACAATGGTATCAGAGGCGAGATCTATGAAGGCTATGCTAGAGGCTCAGAATGCTACATCGATGATAGCAAGATCGGTAATGGATCGACAGGGTCGGGGAGTGGCAGCACACCAGGCACAGGGTTTGGTAATGGACCAAGCTCATCACCTAAGCCAATGGCATATCACTGTACTTTAATATCTTGGGAGTATGATACAGAATATATAAATAGCCTATTGTTTTTCAAGATCCATCGGTATGATCCTAATACGGACACTGCTAATGATACCAATACCTTATCGGGCACACCGACTCAAACCTTCCGGTTGATCAAAAGTATCAGACTTTTACTTTCTCACTTTTTGCTTTCTCACATTTTCCTTCTCCACAGATTATTATTTAACGCATTTTTTCTGTATTTTACATATAAGAATTTACTCTATTTGTATTGTACTCTATTTTTTTTGTAAATTTGGTTAATTGAATAACCCAAACTATTTCATTTTATGAAAACTTTACTCTATTTATTTATTATTTCTTTTTCATTATGTTATGTAAGTACTAATGCTCAAGGATATTGTTTAACTGAAACTACTGGTAACCCATATTATATAGATACCCCAGAAAATCAAACTACACCAATAAAGTTAAAAATTGCTACGCATATTGGTATTATACCACAAGGTGAAGGTGCCCAATTGGCATTTATAGACAGTTTAAAAAATGAAATTTTGTCCATTCAAGCAGACACTACCTTGACCACCTATCAACAAAATTGGTTGATCCAGCGATTAAAAAAATGCCTTAAAAAAGTGGAAGGAAAATATGTTCGCGATAGAATGCAAGAGACAGACGGAAGAGAAAGGGTAATGGTCTTCTTACAAGGTTCTTCTAATTTTGATTTACACATCCTCGCCTATGGGTTAATGATGAACGATCGTGATTATCAGGCTGCGAGCAACTGCCTCCAATCATTGGTGACTACAAGTTTATCTGGACAATCTGACTTTGTAGAAAGCCAATTAATCTATATCAATCACCTAAGGACTGGAGATACATTAACTACAAATGATTTAGATATTATCTATGATAATGCCATAGAAAGAAACCCATACTCTTGTTTCTCTCGCAGTATTTATTATACGCTTACAGGTACAAGAATAGATTTACCACATATCCATATCAATAGTAGTCAGCCACGTATCCAAAATGAAACTGTTGACGAGGAAGAGCTATATAAGGTATATCCAAATCCAATTAGAGACAATGAATTATATATTGAGTCCAGTGAGGCAGTCGATGTCGTAGTGATGGATCTGTCAGGAAGGGTGATTTATCATAATGCTCAATTGAAAGAATCGGTAAAAGTTGTATTGAATGACTATAATAGCAATGTATATATCGTACGCTTTACTGAATCAAATGGTAGTGTTGTAACTAAGAAGGCGATTCGTATATGAGAATTTACTTTTCAACTATAATTTTATTAATGTTCTTGACCAAAGGTATTGGTCAGGAACATTACATATCTCATATTGATTTCAACAATACAGGGCAGTTTGCTTGGCAAATGGAACCCAGTGATGATGATTTTGTGCTTTCCATTCAAACTTCATGTTTTGATACTCTAGGATCTTGTGGTGGATTAATATTAGTTAATGAAAATGGGAATATTAAAAATGATTTGCTGTATCAGAGTTTTAGTGGTAATTCTAATTCAATAATTGTTTTTAAAGATGATATTATATTAACTGGTGAGTTTAATATGGGTTCATCTTTAGCATATTCAATTGTCAAGACTAACAAATCCTTGAGTCATAATTCCATACAAAAAACGCTTACTCTAGATAATAGTGATTACTATAATTTGGTTGCCTTGTCATCAAGAAAATTAAATGAAAAAATAGTTTTTTCAGGTGCAAGCACTTTCAAAGACATAAATGAACAAAATAGCTTTTTATTTGAATTAGATTCATCATTAAGCGTTATTAAATATAAAAAGTTTGATTTTGTAGATAATGGCTATTCAGGAGCTATGGATATATACTCTACAGATGATGAAATTTTTGTTTATTTTATTTATAAAGAGTTTAGTACCCAAGAAGACTCTATTAAAATCATAAGACTTGACACTGCCTTCAACCAAACCTTCGAATGGAGCAGAGAGGTAGAAAGTAACAGCATACCTAGAGGATGTGTGACTAGGGATGATAATATGATTATCAGTGTCCCTGAAGGTATTGCAGGATCAAAGAAGAATATATACTGTATTGATACGACAGGTCAAACCCTCTGGGTGTGGAATTGGGATGTTAATGAAGTGGTTACTACCAATATATTAAGAATAGAAGAAGCCAGAAATGGAGACTTATTTGTAATGGGAGAAGTGGCAGCGCCTTTTCTATTTAATGGAGATACTCGCAATACTGCCTTTGTCATGAGATTATCTTCTGATGGAAATTTAATATGGCGTAGATTTTTAAAAATAGAGGACGACTACCCTCTACTTGTAAATTATATTACTGATCTGGTAGAGTTGGATAATGGTGACTTACAACTCACTGGGCAATCAAGAAGGAAAGTATATGACTCACAATCTCCCAATGATTTCCGCCCAGACCAAGACATCTTATGGGCAAGGATTGGAGGGGATGGGTGTATCAATGGAGATTGTAGTGAGGTGTATTTAATATCTAACACTAATGATTTTCAAACTGAAAAGGAAAGAGTCATATCTATTTATCCAAATCCAATAGTAGATGGTCAACTCACGATAGATGTTAAAGGTCATTCTGTTAAAGTAGCATTGATATATGACTTAAGTGGCCAATTGATTATGCATCAAAATTTAGAATATGGAAATACAAGTGTCTCTTTGGAAGGCAACAACTCTATATTCCTAATACGAATTGTGGATGAAGAGGGTAGATTAGTTCATTCGGAAAAGGTGATCCGAATATGAAAGCTTTAATAGTAACAATTTTCACATTAATGATCTTGACTAAATGTCTTAGTCAAGATCATTTTGTATCGTATATTGATTTTAACAATACGGGTCAGTTTGCTTGGCAAATGGAACAAATAAATAATAATTTTATATTGTCTGTTCAGACATCCTGTTTTGACACAGGAGGTTCTTGTGGTGGAATTGTACTAGTAAATAATAGTGGAGAATGGATTGATTATTTTTTACCTAAAGATTTCAGTGGTAATCTAAACTC
>JBBKVK010000334.1:0-3357 GCA_037968395.1 Saprospiraceae bacterium
ACATAGGGGTCCCGATGGACATAAGGAATGGATTTGTCCAATAAAAGGTCAAGTAGGTTTAGCTCACCGTAGGCTATCTATTATAGATTTGTCTCATGATGCAGACCAGCCAATGGTCTATTTAGGTAAATATTGGATTACATTTAATGGAGAGATATACAACTACCTTGAGCTAAAAGAAGGCTTAAAAAGGCAAGGGTATCATTTTAATACTAGTTCAGATACGGAAGTAATTCTTGCATTATATGATAAGTACGGTAAGACGTTCTTAAATATGTTGGATGGAATGTTTGCTTTTGCATTATACGATCAAGATAAGCAGACGGTATTTTGTGCCAGAGATTTTTTTGGAGAAAAGCCGTTTTACTATCATGTTGATAACAAGTCATTAATATTTGCCTCTGAAATGAAAGCGATCCATGCAGCAGGAATTCCTAAAAGCATGAATGACTGTATGGTGTATAACTATCTTCAATATGGGGCAATAAACAATCCTGAAGATGACTCAGAGACACTATATTCTGGAATAAAAAAACTACCCAAAGCTCATTTATTATTAATTGATTTAAAGGAGATGAATTATACTATGGAACAGTATTATTCTATTCCTCAGAAGGTGAGTAAAAACATACAATCGATTGGAGCAGTCAAAGAGGAATTAAAAGCTTTGATGATGACATCTGTAGAAAGAAGATTAAGATCAGATGTAAATGTAGGGAGTAGCCTATCGGGAGGTCTGGATAGTTCATTAATTGTTGCATTGATTAATTTAATGATGGGAGACAAATCAGAGCAGTTTACTTTTTCAGCGGTATTTCCGGGGTTTGCAAAAGATGAAGGAAAATATCAAGACATTGTGGTCAATCATCTCACCAACATTCAACAACATAAAATATTTCCTTCTAGTACTTCCTTTGTTAATAATCTACAAAAGATACTTTACCATCAAGAAGAGCCATTTATAAGCACAAGTGTTGGTGCTCAATATGAAGTATTCCAATCAGCAAGGCAAAACAATGTTACTGTGGTTCTTGATGGTCAAGGAGCAGATGAGTTATTTGCTGGCTATCATAGCTATTATAAAAGCTATTTTGGAGAGTTATCGAAAAATAATAAAGAACTCTATAAATCTGAATTGAATGACTATACAGAGTTGTTGAAAGATAATCAGATTAATAAAAGAGATAGAAAGGGCATAAAAGAGTATATAAAGGAACATTTAACAGGAGAGTATTTTAGAGCAAGATATGCAAGGTCAATGTCTGGAACATCATCAAATTTATTTGAAAAATACAGTAAGAAGAGGTATTTGATAGAAAAAGAACCAAAAAGCCTAATGGAAGCATTAACACAAAGTACAAACTCTTCTGCAGGATTAGAGAACCTATTAAGATATGCTGATAGAAACTCAATGTCGCATAGTGTAGAAGTAAGGCTGCCTTTTCTAAGTAAAGAGATAGTTGATTTTGCCTTTTCTTTGCCTTCCTGTTTTAAGATTAACCAAGGCTGGACAAAGTATATTTTAAGATCTTCTTTTGATAGCATTTTACCAAAAGAAATAATTTGGAGAAAAGATAAAGTTGGCTACGAAGGACCACAAAACGACTGGATGCAAACTAAACTATTTCAAGACTTGTTTCAAGATAGTTTATCTAATTTAGAGAATGCTAAATATATAGATAAAAAGGAAAACTATGACCCTGGTACGACATGGAAACTACTATTAATGGGGCAATTAATCAAAGGGCAATAGTGTTGACAGTCGTTATCCTTGCATATGACTTTCCATCTAGGGTAAACACAGCAGCTCAAAGACCTTATGCTTGGTGGAAGTACTTTCAAGGGATGGGTATTTATCCTATTGTAATAACTAGGAATTGGGCAAATGATACGTATCAAGAGGAGATAACAGATCGATATGCTATTTACAAGTTAAATTGTAATGTTACTTTAATTGAAAAACATTGGACTAAAACGGATTTTGTAGGAAAGATTAGACGTAAAATAAATTCTGCTTTAAATTTATTTTTTCATACTTCCTTTGCTTTTGGTCCATACAGTAAGTTTTATAAAAAAGGAATAGAAGTAATAAAAGAGATAGAGGGGGACAAGGTGTTATTAGCTACTGCAATGCCCTTTGGTATGTTCCATGTCGCCTTTAGACTGCATAAAGAGACAGGTATAAAATGGGTAGCAGACTATCGGGATGATTGGACAACAACAGACCTATACATTCCAACAAGGTTAAACAAATTCTGTATTTTTACTCTCGACAGACCTAAGGAAATAAAATGGGTTTCAACAGCTAGTGCAATTCTTTCTGTTTCGCCACATTATGTAGTTAAGATAACAAACCTTTTAAATTATAGAGTAAAAGGCTATACTATTGAAAATGGCTTTTTTGAAGAGGAGATAGAAGCCCTTCCTGAATTAAAAAAATTTGATGTGTTGAGTTTCGTATATGTTGGATCTCTTTATGTATCACAAGACATACTTCCTATTATAGATAACATGCATAAAGTATGCTTAGCAACGGGTATAAAAATTGATTTTCATTTTTTAGGAACTGGATTTACAGAGCAACTAGTTGCAAAACTAAATTCTTATAAGAGTAATGATAAGTTAAATTTAATTGTACATGAGCGGTTAAGCAAGATGAAGGCACTTGAGCTGCAACTCAGCTGCCATTACGGTGTCATCGTACCCCATACGGGCCTAAAGGGAATTCCTTCAAGTAAACTATATGAGTTTATAGGTGCAAAAATGCCAACTTTAGTTTACCCAAACGACCACGATATTATTTTCACTAATTTAACTAAGACGGGTTTAGGGGTTTTTGCAAGTAACGAAGAAGAATTAATAAAAAAAATAGAACAAATTGTTAAAAGAGAAGACATTAATAAACCTGTAATAGTTGAAATTAATAAACTTTCAAGAAAGCACACAACAATAATACTTTCAAATATATTAAAATGTATTAATTAAAATGGACATTACAAAAATCAAACTTAATAAAATAGGAAAATATTACAAAATGTTATTGACCTATGAAAATCCTGTAAAATTCCTTTTTGCTGTTTTTTTATCTGCAACAAAATTATCTAAGTTTATTACTATCAAAAGAGAAGGATATAAATTAATATTTCACCCATCTGCTATTAGTATTAATTACTATTTAAATAAAAAAGCTCGGTCCTTTGATGAGGATATACTATCTAAAATATTAAAGGAAAATGATACTTACGTAGATGTTGGGGCTAATATAGGGGCTCTAGCATTAAAAGCAAAATCAATTGTTAAAAACGGAAAAGTTGTAGCAATAGAGGCACATCCAAAAACATTTTCTTACCTTAAAAG
>JBBKVK010000335.1:0-3512 GCA_037968395.1 Saprospiraceae bacterium
TTCCCTCCTGTTGCAGTAAGTGAAGTAGATTCTCCGATACAAATTACATTTGGATCTGCGGTTACTGTTACTATTGGTAATGGCAATACATTGATAAATACATCAGCTGTATTTGTACAACCGTTTATATCTGTTGCTGTTACTATGTACGTTTTGCTAGATGCAGGAATGTCAAATACATTAGAACCTGACCCAACACTACTTGGATCCCAGCTATATGTCCCACCTCCTGTAGCAATCAAAGAAACTTCCTCACCAATACATATATCTTGATCATTTGCAGAAATATTAACCGTTGGAAGTAGATTAACTGTGACTGTAATATCAGATACGTTTTCGCATCCATTGCTATCAATCCCTGTTGCCGTATAAGTTGTAGTGGTATTTGGAGTAACTGTTATAGTTGTTCCATTACCTAAATTAGTGTTATTTTCATCAACCCATTCATAAGTATTACCTCCTGCAGCTGTTAAATCTGTACTTGCTCCAATGCAAATACTAAGATTCGTTGCCGAGGTGCTAATGTTTGGTTGAGTATTAACTTTTATTGTTGTTGATGAAGTATTAGTGCATCCATTAGCATCCGTAGCTATTACTATATATGTTGTTTCAATAGTCGGAGTTACTAATATATCATTTCCTGTACCTAACCCGTTGTCCCAATCATAAGTCATCCCTCCTGTAGCCGTTAAGGTTGAACTTGCACCTAAACAAAATTCAGGATTATCAGAACTAGCTGATACATTAGGTAGTGGATCAACATTTATTATAATTTGTGCTGTATTTTTACAACCATTGACATCGGTAGCAGTAACTTTATATGTAGTTGTAGAGACAGGACCAACATTAAAATCATTTCCATTACCAAGTCCGTTATCCCAATCGTAAGTATTTCCCCCTTGTGCAGAAATCGTAGTACTTTCCCCCAGACAAATCTTGTTATCTAAAGCGGTTACAGTTACAACTGGCATTGCATTGACAGTAATTGTGATGTCAGAAGTATTGGAACATCCATTACTATCTTCTCCAGTTACAGTATAAGTTGTAGTCACAACTGGAGACACTGTAATTGTAGCCCCAGATCCTGCATTTACTGCATTACCATCTACCCATGTATATGTAGTACCACCTGTAGCGGTCATATCTGTGCTTTCGCCAATACAAATTGTAGTTTTTGTTGCTGATGTGCTTATTCCTGGTTTAGCATTTACTGTAATTGTAGTCATTGCCGTATTGGTGCATCCGTTAGCATCTGTAGCGGTAACTGTATATGGCGTAGTTACCGTAGGTGATACTAAAATATTATTGCCCATACCTAAAGTAGTGCCCCAGTCATAACTTGTACCTCCAGTAGCGGTCAAAGTAGAATTTTCTCCAACACAAATTTCAAGATCACTTGCTGATGCTGTAGTAACTGGTAGTGGATCAATATTAATTGTTACTTGAGCAGTATTTTTACATCCATTAACGTCAGTTGCTGTTACAATATAGGTGGTAGTAAGTAATGGTGTAACTGTGAAATCATTTCCTATTCCAAGTCCATTATCCCATTCATAAGTATCTCCACCTTGAGCAGAGATATCAGTACCTTCTCCTTCACAGATTTTAGTGTCTAATGCTGATGCAGTAGCCGTAGGCAGAGAATTTACAGTGATTGTAATATCAGAAGTATTACTACACCCATTGCTATCCTCACCAGTAACGGTATAGGTTGTGGTAATAATTGGGGATAGTGTGATAGTAGAGCCTGAGCCTACATTTGTAAGTGTCGCATCTACCCATTCGTAAGCATTGGCACCAGAAGCTGATAGGTCTATACTTTCACCAATACATATTATTGTTTCAGTAGCAGATGAACTTATTGAAGGTAATGGATTGACTGTAATTTCTACATCATCTGTATCTGTACATCCATTGCTGTCTTCAACTTGAAGAGTAATAATAGTTGTAAAACTTAGTGTAGCTTCGGGATTTGAAACATTCACATCGTCAAGGTCTGTACCTGGACTCCAAACGTAGTTTCCGCCGCCACTACCATTTAAAAATATACTTTCTCCTTCACATATTAATTCATCTGATCCAGCATCAGCAATTGGCAGTGGATTAACTATAACCTCTACTTCATCAGTTGAACTGCATAAATTGCCATCTGTAACTGTTACTACATAAGTTGTAGTTGAAAAAGGTGTCACTTCAGGATTATAGCTTGATGCATTTATTATACTTCCATCATCAAACCATGAGTAATCAATACCTCCACTTGCATATAATGTTAAACTTTCTCCTAAACAAATGGCTTCATCAAAACCAGCATCCGCCGTCGGAAGCGGATTGACAGTAATTTCTACTTCATCAGTTGAAGTACAAAGATTGCCATCTGTAACTGTAACTGTATATGTTGTTGTTGATAATGGTGTTACTTGTGGGTTAGAAATTGTAATATTATCTATTGTACCATCATCGGTCCATAAGTAATCTGCTCCTCCGTTTCCATTTAAGGTTAAACTAATTCCTAAACATATTGCTTCATCAAAACCAGCATCCGCAATTGGATTGGCATTTACTGAAATAACAATATCATCAGTTGATGAACAAGAGTTACCGTCAGTAACGGTCACAATATAAGTTTGATCTGAAGATGGGGTTACCACAAAATTATTACCATTTCCAAGACCATTGTCCCAATTATAAGTATTACCTCCTGAACCTGTCAAAGTATAGTCTTCCCCTTCACAAATTGCATTATCTACCCCTGCATCAGCAAAGGGTAAAGCATTTACGACTATGGTAAAGTCAGCTGGCACGCTAGTACATCCACCAGTTTTCACTTCCAAACTATAATTACCAGCATCTGCTAAAGTAGCTGCTGGTATTGTTAAATCTTTTGAGTTTGCAGAAATAATTTCAGCTCCTTCAAACCTCCAGACGTATGTTGCTCCTGGAATATCTTCACCAGTAATGACAATGTCTTCTCCCACACATACGGGACTATTGTGATTAACAGATGGAGCACTTCCAGCTGCACTTAAATCTATTTTAACAGTGTCAGTACATTGTACTCCTGTATCATATATAAATAAAAACTCACCAGTTGCATTAGCATCGAATGTTATATCTGCTTCACCATTGCTTAAAGAGCTTACTGATGCTCCAAATGGATTATTACCTTCTTGGGTCCACGATCCATTGCTAGGTGTATTTCCATACAACCTAACAGTCTGACCACCACAGGCAGTCTCATCCATACCAGCATTTGGTTTAGGATCTGCTTGAAATTCTAAAGTATCTTTACAGCCAAGAGCATCTGTGATTGTAACTGTATAAATACCTCCATCAGAGATGTCAGCACCAGGTATATTAATATCTTCTGAAGTATCTCCAAATATATTAGGCCCTTCCCAATTGAAAGTAAGTGTCCCTTTACAGGAATCTACAATAGGTGTAAGGTTAATATTAAGTCCTGGAAGACCACAGTCAACTCCACTTATTGGATCGAGTCTAGGTTTGGGAGG
>JBBKVK010000336.1:0-16158 GCA_037968395.1 Saprospiraceae bacterium
AAAATATACCGCAAACTAAGTTTTCTTCATTCACCATCCCGTTGTACAACGGGATGCTGAAATCAGTAAAACTTCATATTTTATTACTCTTTCAACCCTCCTTACGAAGCCCTATTGAATAATGCGGGTTAAAAATTGGGAGTCTCACAATTCGTCTAATTCTTTTGCCCATACCGAATTGCCCTACATTATGTTGTCAAATTGATTACATCACAAAACCAACAAAAAAACCACACGTTAGACTATGCTAAAGTGTGGTTTATATCTTTGACTAGGTTTAATGTGCCTAGGTATTATTGTAATTTTCTTCCAAATGCTTACTCTTCCTCTCCGCCAAGTTCTCTCTCTATGGTCTCCATAAAAATGTAATCTCTGGCTTCTTGTATCGTGGGGATAATGGTAAGGATTGTCTCTAATCTAGAAATTTCAATCAATTTCTTAACTGTTGGATGTGTTGCTCCAATAATCAAAAATGATCCATAATCTTTCCACAATCTATTAGCAGTCAAAATAGAACTCAACCCTGAAGAGTCAACGTATTCTACATCAGACATGTCAAAAATTAGATTTTGCACTCCCTCATTTCTCAAAAAGATAAACTCAGATTTCAAATCTGGAGCAACCAAAGAGTTAAGGTTTTGCTCACTAAGTTTAAATACTGAATACTTATCGTTTTTATCTAGACTAAATTTCATTCTTTCTATTTGTTTTTTGGCGTAAGCCATTGAATTTGTGCAAAAATAACTATTTTTTTTATTACTGCATCAAAGATTAATTATTTTCAGTAAAAACTAACATTTACTACGCTCAATTTACTTAATCAGAGGATCGTATTATCGACCGTCCCACATCAAATAAGCTTTTAGAAAATCATCAATTTTACCATCCAAAACAGCATCCGTGTTACGAGATTCAAAATTGGTACGGTGATCTTTTACCCTTCTATCATCTAAGACATACGATCGAATCTGACTCCCCCACTCGTTTTTCATTTTACCCGATTCTACCTTATCTCGTTCTGCCTTTTGCTTTTCTACTTCAATCTCGTAAAGCTGACTTCTAAGCATTTGCATGGCTTTGTCTCTATTGACATGTTGTGATCGCTCTTGTTGACATTCTATCACTATACCAGATGGTATATGCCTAACCCTTACCGCCGTCTCGACTTTATTGACATTTTGCCCTCCTGCTCCACTGGCTCTAAATGTATCCCATTCCAAATCTGCAGGATTGATATCTACTTCGATATCATCATTGACCAATGGATGGACAAATACCGATGCAAAAGACGTCATACGCTTACCTTGAGAATTAAATGGACTCACTCTTACCAATCGGTGGACGCCATTTTCTCCCTTTAACAGACCATAGGTAAAATCCCCTTCTATCTCTAAAGATACAGACTTTATACCTGCTGCATCACCAGCTTGATAGTACAATTCTGACACTTTGTAATCATTGGATTCTGCCCACATGATGTACATTCTATAGAGCATATCTGCCCAATCGCAGGCTTCTGTTCCACCAGCTCCAGCATTGATCTCAAGGATACACGACAGCTGATCTTCAGGCTGATCCATGGTATTCCTAAACTCAATATCTTCGATTTTATCTAAGGCGATTTGATATTTTGCGTCAACTTCTTCTTCGGAAGCTTCACCTTCTTTTTTAAATTCTAACAATATCTCTGCATCGTCTACTGACTCTGAGATATTATTAAAAGTAGCTACGTCTTTCTTCATTGACTTGAGTTCTCGCAGCAAAGTTTCTGCTTTTTCTGGATCCTCCCATAATTTTGGGTCACCTGCTAAAGCTTCTTTATCTTGAATTTTTAATATCTTTTCAGAGACGTCAAAGATACCCCCTAATCAATGTCAGACGCTCTTTTAGCCCGTTAAGCTGGTCAGTGGTCATGCCCTCTTTTTTTAACTTATTAATTAAAACTACTTATATAGAAAAGGACCCGAGATAATAAGCTACCTCAAGTCCTATTCTTTAAACTTATTGTTTTATACTCTAATAGTAATTACTCTACTACTACATGGAATACCAACTCTGATCCTCCTGGAATACCTGGTCTGTCAGCTGCACCGTATGCTAAGTCTGAAGGTATAAATAAAGTAGCCTCACTACCTTTTGGCAACATCAATAATGCCTCATCCCAACCTGGAATAACTGCACCTTTGCCTACTGCAAATGTAATTGGTTGCCCTCTTTTATAAGAGTTATCAAACATACTCCCGTCTGATGCTAGAATACCATAATAGTTTACGGATACATTTTCACCAATTCTGGCAGCCTCACCCGTTCCTTGTTTGTGTACAAAGTACTTAAGTCCTGTCTCTGTAACTTCAGGCTTAATCTTACCTTTTTTGTAATCAAATAATGTGATTTTTACCAATTCTGCAATCTCTGTCTCTTTAGCTTGAAGTACTTGAGCTAGAGCAGCTGCTTCTACTTTCTTAGCTTCCTCTTCTGCCTTAAATGCAGTTTCATCAGTAATAGATTTTATTGTCATTACATACTTAAGGTAGGTAAGGTTAGCAAATGCTGGATTTGGTTGTGGCATGCTATCGATTGGCATCCAAACTGTCATACTATCGCCTACCATTGCTCCTAAGAATACATCCATAACTGGGTTAGCAGCCTGCTCTGTATCATCCATTGGAATTTGTACTACAGGGTAGTTTTCTGGACTATCACTTTTTTGGATAGAAACACTATCACTCCCAATTACTTCAAAAGAAAATTTAACAAAATCCCCTTTTTTAGCCTTTTCGCCTGATCCTTTGGTATGCACTGTGTATTCATAACCTGATGGCGTTATAGATTCTCCGTAGGTATATTTATCCTTACAAGAAGAAACTAATAGTAGTATAGATAATAGAAATAAATAATTTTTCATTGTATGTGATTTAAAATTTTTATGGTGATTTTATGTGTTTACTTATGATGGATTTGTGTAATTTGGTACTGCTTGTTTGAATCTATTTATAATGTCATCTAATTTTGCATAAGCTGCTCCTCCTGATGCATTTTTATGTCCTCCTCCTCTAAAATGTGTTGATGCCATAGCTTGTACATTAATATCGCCCTTACTTCTAAGAGATATCTTAACGACTGTCGGTTGTTCAGAGATTAAAGCTGCTAACTTAATATTATGAACCATCAACATATAGTTAACTATACCTTCTGTGTCTCCCCTTCCTATACTAAATTTAGCGTAATCCTCTTTAGTCAAATAGATATATGCAGCACCATGTTCCTCCATTATTTCCATTCGATTAGCCAGACAATGTCCCAATAATTGCAATTGCTTAACTGTAAGGGAATTAAAAATATTGTTCTGCAGGGTATAATCGTCGACGCCTTTCTCTTTTAAATTGGCTGCCACTTGGTAGGTATACGGTCTAGTAGAATATTTAAACGATCCTGTATCTGTTACTAACCCTGTAAATAAACATTCTCCAATTTTTTCATCGATCAAGTGTTCATATCCAAGTTGTGTTATAAACTTGTATATCAGCTCGCAAGTGGATGATGCTTCTGTCTCAGACATGACATAGTCTGCCACTGGCTCCGGATCTAAATGGTGGTCAATCATTATTTTCTTTGCCTTAGAAAACTGGACATTCTCACCCAACTTATCAATCCTATCAAGGCCATTAAAATCTAACAAAAAAATCATTTTAGCTTTATCGACAATGGCTCTGCATTCGTCATGTTTAAGATCAAA
The DNA here is from genome assembly GCA_037968395.1 of Saprospiraceae bacterium. Taxonomy (GTDB): domain Bacteria; phylum Bacteroidota; class Bacteroidia; order Chitinophagales; family Saprospiraceae; genus JADKBO01. The sequence continues at coordinate 3,737 of JBBKVK010000336.1, forward strand.
CACTTCTATAGAGTCCAAACTAGGCAGGTAACTCAACATGTTAGGATACTCACTAGGGACAACAATCTTAACAGTGTGCATTAACTTCCTAAGCAACAAGGCTAATCCTAAAGATGAACCAATGGCATCTCCATCAGGATTCCTGTGCGACAATATTACTATTTCTTGAGGAATTAGTAATAGGTTCTTTATTTCTACAATTTCTATCTCTGTCATATGAAGGTGCGAAATTGAGAAAATTATTATAAATAAAAAAATTTATTATTGTAAACAGCTAATAATTTGGCAAGGATTACTAATTTTGCACCCGATTTTAAAAATTAAACAAAATTTTAATATAAAATTATGGCAAGTAATAGAACATTTACAATGATTAAACCTGATGCAGTAAAAGCTGGACACATTGGTGGCATCTTGAATCAAATTAATGAGGCAGGGTTTAAAATTGTAGCTATGAAGTATACTAAATTATCAGCAGAGAAGGCTGGAGAGTTCTACGCAGTGCATAGCGAGCGACCATTTTATGGAGAATTAGTTGAGTTTATGTCTTCAGGTCCAATAGTAGCAGCTATACTAGAAAAAAACAATGCAGTAGCAGAATTTAGAACTCTAATCGGAGCAACTAACCCTGCTGAAGCAGCTCCTGGAACTATAAGAGCTAAGTATGCTAAAAATATAGGTGAAAATGCGGTACATGGATCTGACAGTGATGAAAACGCTCAAATCGAGGGTTCATTCCATTTTGCAGGCACAGAAATATTTGAGTAATTAAAAAAATATTGAGCGTAAAATATTTACGTGTATCAATACTAAAAACATCAAATAAAGGTTAAAAAGGAGATACTAAATTAGTGTCTCCTTTTTTTAATAATTATGAACGAATACATATTGAGATTATTTACATTCTTCTTATTCTTTTTACCATTAATTGTGACAGCACAAACGCAGTCGAATTCAACAGGTGTAATGGACAGTTTAGAATATATTAATGAAGATAGTTTTTTCAAACCTGCGGACAATTACAATTCTAAACGATTTTATTATGCAGGAGGATTAGGGTTAACTGCCTATACTGCATTTTCGATTGGTTTTTATAATGCCTGGTATAAAGATTTTTCAAGGTCCAAATTTCATTTATTTAATGATTATGGAGAATGGGAAAACATGGACAAGGCTGGACATGTTTTTTCAGGTTATTTTCAAGCACTGCTTACTTATAAAGGTGCTAAATGGACTGGATTAAGTGAAAATAAATCGATCTGGACAGGAATAGCTTGTGGTTCACTTTTTCAAACTACATTGGAAGTAATGGATGGATTTAGTACTGAATGGGGTTTTTCTATCCCTGATATTGCTAGCAATACTTTAGGTATCTCAGCATTCGCATTGCAACAAAAATATTGGGGGGAGCAACGCATCACTTTAAAAGAATCAGCATGGCCTACTGAGCATGATGATGACTTATACATAGCTAGTAAAGACGGAACTGGACCTGCAATTTCACTGCGACAAAGAGCAAATAAACTTTATGGATCATCATGGGGCGAACGATTTTTAAAAGACTACAATGCTCAAACATATTGGGCTTCTGTCAATGTAAAAAGCTTTCTAGATTCATCCTACAAATGGCCAAATTGGCTCAATGTTGCTGTTGGATATAGTGCCGAAAACATGTATGGGGGCTATGATAACATCTGGACTACAAATGGATCTCAATATGACGCCAGTAACATTGAAAGATATCACCAAATCCTGCTAGCTTTAGATGTTGATCTTACTAGAATAAAAACAAAAAATCACTTTTTAAAATCATTATTGTCTGTTGGAAATATTTTTAAAATGCCTTCCCCTGCAGTTGAGTTTAATTCAAGAGGTGAGGTGCTATTTCACTTGGTCTATTTTTAATTGAAAAAGTTAATGTTAATGGTTCATAGTTCGTAGTTAAATAGTTAATGGTTAATAGTAGTAGTAGTAGAAGTAGAAGTAGAAAAATAATGGTTTAAAGTTAAGATCTAAGTAGCCAATTTGCCAACAAGCAACTACCTAATTAGCTAACTTAAAGACTAACTTTGTAGATAGTATGTTGTAGTAATTCACTGTCTTTCGATAATTTAGGATGATCAAAAAATCCAAAATATTGCATCCCAATCTTTTGCATGACTCTTTCAGACTTTATGTTTTGGATTGGAGTGATCGAGAATATTGCTTTACAATGGTAATTGCTAAACATATACTTTATGCATGCTTTTGCACCTTCTGTGGCTAATCCTTTGTTCCATATATTGGGGCTTAACCTCCACCCTATTTCGTAACATGGCGTAAAGTCAGTTTCCATGGTTTGATGGATGACACCTATAAATCCTATGAATTGACCTGTAGAAATTAAATCTACTGCATAAAATCCATATCCTTCTTTTTCTATTCCTTTCTTGATGCGATTTACTAATTCAGATGCCTCTTGATAAGATAAGGTTGAAGGAAAAAACTCCATTACTCTAGGGTCAGAGCAAAGCTCAAAAAAAGGTAAAGTATCTTTCTCATCCCATTGCCTAAACCCTAGTCTCTCACTCTTAAAGAAATATTGCATTGAGTTTAATTACACTTATCGCATACACCTTTCATAACGATATTAGTTGAACTTACAGAAAAGCCATTTGGTAAATTAATCGCAGGGATGCCTACCTCATCCACACAAAATGTATTGCCACATTGATCGCAATTAAAATGGATATGTTCATCTTGGTGGTGGTGCTCTGTACAATGGTGTTCACACATTGCAAATTTATCCTGACCTGTCCCATCTACTACCTTATGGATAATGCCCTTTTGCTCAAAAGATTTGAGTGTTCTATATAAAGTTACACGATCCACAATGGTCAACGCGTCTTCTATCTCCTGATGAGAAATAGCAAAATTGTGTTGATCAAATATCTCCAATACCCTAGCTCTTACAGGTGTTACCCGTAAGCTCGCTTCTTTTAATATATCAAGATGTTTTTGCATAACTTTTACAATATTAGGTCTTACGATTTGCTCGTTTTGCCATTACCACCATTAGTGCTCCAGAGATCACATCTACTAATACATGGATGACAATCACGAGTAATAACGATTGCGAAAACAAAAAGATTCCGCAAAACAGTAATGCCAAAGAAAAGATTTTAACTACACTAAACCAACCTTGGTATATGTGACTCACCGCAAATATAGCTGCAGGGATAAATATCGATAAGTAAGGACCATAGGCATAAGATTTAGTCAACTCCAAAAAATAATTAACTAGAAAGCCGCGGTAAATAAACTCTTCGCATACGCCAGCACTCACCGCTAAAAATAAAAACTGACTATATTCTCCCCAGTTTTCAGGCAATACTTCCTCGAGCATACCCTTAGACTCATCTTGAATCTTATTTTGGTTGATAATGTTGTAAATTGAATCTGCTGCATATATGACTAACAATAGGAGACACATAATCAAGACTGTATTATTAACTATTGGCATTTGAATACCTAATAAAGCCCAGGATCTATCTGCAAGGTTCCAATTTGTAATGATCAGCAATGCTCCTATCCATAACATTAGTCCATTCGAGAAATAAATATGCTTCTTTTCTGGAAGACTAGGTTCGATATCAATTTCTGGAGCTTTTGCAGACAATATCGATAAAACAGGCAGTAATATGCAAGTGATAAAAAAAATTAAATGATCAAAACCGTTAAAATCCATACAATTTTTGAAATAAGACGCTAATGTACAAGAAAGTTTACTACCTATCTATTATTAATCACCCTATGTGCAGGACCTAATTATTTAGAGAAGTTTGTGAGAAGCAATGATGTATATTTAAAAATTCGTTTTCTTTACATTTTATTATTGTAGCCAAATCTTAATGTGATTAGAAAACTGACATTTATTTTATTAGGTATCTCCTCGTATTTAATCGGTATCTCTCAAGGTATTAGATTAGAAAATGATATAAAAGGTGAAAGATTGATGAATATCATTGATGTAAGCCAAATGCCAAAGAGCCCACAATTTACTTCAATCAAATTTACTGATTCTAGATCATTATGTGATACTTTGATGAAAAACTACAATTCACTATCAGATAAAGATCAGTTTGAAGCTAGTTATTTTATCAATCAATATAATTATTTCTATCCAGACTTGCAGACTAATGGATCTGTGCAATCTGTAGATTCCAATTTCTATAGCTATTCTAATGAATCAAGTAATTCAAACATAATAAAGTTTAGAGAACCTGTCTTAAAATATTTTTATTCAAATCCACATCATTTTTATTCATTTCAAAGTAGAAATTTCAGTATTCATATTGATCCTATTGTTAACCTTTCATTAGGCCATGATAAAGCATCTGATTCTAATTTTTTTCAAAACACTAGAGGAGCAAGAGTGTCTGGATATATTGACAAAAAAGTATATTTTTTCTCACAAATACTTGAAAATCAAACTATTTTTCCTGCCTATGTAAATGAATACATTAAAGATAATCAAGCTATCCCTGGCAATGGTTTTTATAAACCATTTAATAGTAAAGTCGTCAAGTCAATTGATGGTTGGGATTATCTCAATGCTAGTGGGTATATGGGTTTCAATGTTTCTAAAAGTGTTTCGCTTGATTTTGGTCACGGTCGACATTTTATCGGTAATGGGATAAGATCACTGCTATTATCAGATTTTGCTAACAATTACTTTTACTTAAAGTTAAATACAAAGGTGTGGATATTTCAGTATCAAAATATATTTGCAGAGCTCTCAGCTTATAGTCATCGTAATCAATCTGGTGATGTACTGATACCTAAAAAATATTTTGCTACTCATTACTTAAGTTTAAAACCACTTCCTCAATTAGAAATTGGACTATTTGAATCAGTCATCTTTTCACGAGAAAATCATTTTGAACTTCAATATTTGAACCCAATTATATTTTACAGATCTATTGAGCAAGCCTTAGGAAGTCCTGACAATGCTATGTTGGGCTTGAATGCTAATGTCAACCTATTTAAAACAGCAAAGGTTTATGGACAAGTAGTAGTAGATGAGTTTAAGTTAAATGAACTTGGCACAGGGTGGTTTGGTAATAAAGTAGGCTTTCAACTAGGAGGCTCATACTATAATGCCTTTAATGTCAAAGGGTTTGATATTAAAGTAGAAAGCAATATTGTACGTCCATTTACTTATGCCCAGTCAAGACCAATACCAACATTTCCTCAATATTCTATTACCAGTTACAGTCATGGAAATCAAGCCCTGGCACATCCACTGGGTGCTAATTTTAAAGAATATATTTTAAAACTTTCGTATCAACTAAATCCCAAAATCTACAGTGAGCTAACCTATATTAATTACTCCAAAGGCAGGGATGATGTAGATCAAAATAATGGTGGAAATATCCTCTTGAATACAGATACAGCCATTAGTATGAAAGTGTATGGCTATAACATTGGTGATGGACTTAAAGATAAAGTCAACTATTTAAACTGGTTGGTTTCATATGAAATAATGCCTAACTTAAACATAGATCTAAACTCAGTCTATAGACATTCTACCTTATCAAAATCAATTGGAAAGAAGGAATTGTTTTCAGGCAATCTTGGTATAAGGTATAATATTACTCCAACTAAATTTGAATTTTAAAATAATGAAAAAAAGGATATTAGTCATTGGAGATGTGATGTTAGACAGGTATGTCGAGGGCAGTTGTGATCGAATATCTCCAGAAGCACCAGTGCCAATACTTAAAGCGAATACTGAGGAGCTCATTTTAGGAGGAGCAGCAAACGTAGCTCTAAATGTTAAAAATCTTGGAATCGAGACAGCTTTGTTTGGTGTAATTGGTCAAGACACATACGGACAGAATATAAGAGACTTGTTAAGGACCACTGGGATAAAGGACTATACTTTAGCCTGCCATTCCACTACTGTTAAAACACGAATAATATCAAAATCCCAACAATTATTAAGAATAGACAACGAAGAGCAATACTCTGGAAATCAGGAGTATATTGCACAAATCAAAAAAGTTGTAATGGAGTATAATCCAACAATAATTATTATCTCAGACTATGCTAAAGGTGTAGTAAGTAAGGAATTGATGATGGTAGTTACTGATAGAGAATACAATCCAGATGGCTTGGTATTAGTTGACCCAAAAGATAATAATTGGTCTAAATACGATGGCACATATCTTATAAAGCCTAATTTGAAAGAGCTAGAAGATGTTTCTGGAAGAAAAATAGATAGTCTCAATATAAAGAATGTACTTAAAGAGCAATATCAGAAATCAAATATAGAAAATATATTGGTGACCCTCTCAGGGAAAGGTATGATATTATGTACTAGAGAACAAATAGTAGAATTTACTACTGAAAAGGTAGATGTTTATGATGTGACAGGTGCAGGAGATACAGCAATAGCAGTCATAGCCTATGGCATTCACGAAGGAATGACAATAACGGATACAATAAAACTAGCCACAAAAGCAAGTACTCATGTAGTCACAAAAAACAAAACTTATGCTATCTCAAAAGCTGAGCTAGAAAAGTTAAAATAAATTGGTAGGTAAAAGAATTATCAAAATCAGGTCAAAAAAGGCAATTGTAAAATAAAAAATCTAGTCATTTAACCAGACTTCTTATTTTCTTAGATGTATAATTTATGCTACTTTTCTAGATTTATATCTATCTACAGCATATTGGGCTCTTTGAATTACATCATAATTAATTGAGTAATTCATAAATTTCCCGTCTTTCTTAACATCGAGCACACCTGCTAATTTGAGAATCTTTAAATGTTGGGAAGTGACAGATTGCTCTATCCCCAAGGTTCCATATATCGAATTCACGTTGACGTCTTCATTACTGTCTAAGTATTGAAGGATTTTTAAACGTAGTGGATGTGCTAAAGCTCGCATTAACTCACAAGCATAATCTAGCTTTTCACCACTCAAAACTACTTTGGTGTTATTCATTTTCCTATCTTATTTTTGACCTTGGACAAAGATGGGAAATAATTTTAGTTCACCAAAGAAATATTACACTTTTTTATAATTTAATTTGAAATGTAATATGAAATAGGCTGATTAAAAGCATATTAACTATTAATTAGACTATTTTAAAGGTGTTCAAAACCAAAAATTAGTGCTAGTATTATCCAGCTAAATCTTCAACTAGTGTAGATATTTGTTCTATACGATCTTTATTTATAGAGTAATAAATGAATTTTCCTTGTCTTTCTGTAATCACAACACCTGCTCTTCTTAATATAGCTAAATGTTGAGAAGCAACTGATTGCTCTAATCTTAGTTTGATATAGATATCAGTAACAGTCATTGGATCCTCATCATCTAATAGATCAATTACTCTTTGTCTAAGCTTATGATTCACAGCTCTAAGTACAAGTACAGCTTTTCTGAGATCAGCATAATCGAGTTCAATCGTTTTTGAGCCTTTCTTCAGTGTTACTATTTCATTCTTCTTATTTCTCATCGAAAACAAATTAAATTATGTTTGTAAATTTTTGGAACAAATAGAGTAATTCAAAAGCCGTGCCAAATACTAAATTTAAATCTAATTTGTAAATCACTAATATACAGTTTGGTTACCATTATAATAAATAAGTCATATATAATATAATGTATTTCAGCGTATTAAAGTTCGAGCTACAAGGGTTTCTTTTTTGTTAACGTTATGTTAGGATTTTTAAAATAAAACGGACTAAAACTCACAATATCGTTAAAATCAGCCTTTTGCCATTTATCGAACGATATTTTGCCCATGTATTTTGCAGAGGATTTGTCTCCAATTACTACAATATTATAAGGCAATAGGGTTTTACATTTATCCGCTCCATTACCAATGCAATAAAATGTCTTGTCAGGGAAGTCTCTTAAGAGGATATTATCTTGATCTAAAACAACAGAGGTCGTTTCTAATAAGGTGTTAAATTGAGCATCAAACACCATAGCGTATACTTCAGATCTCCTAGCATCAATTGCTGATACAATAAGGTCTGGATCTTGAATTTGCTTACTTACTCCTTGAGCTAGAGCCACTAAGCTGTTAATTGTGATTAATGGGATATCTAGTCCATAACATAATCCTTTAGCCGTACTAGCTCCTATACGGAGCCCAGTATATGAACCAGGGCCACTTGCTATGGCAATAGCCGATATGTCTTTTAATGTTAATTTAGCTTCTTCCAGGCATTCTTGGATGTAGATTGTTATCTTTTCTGTGTGGGATTTAAAGTCTGCGGTTTCTCTTAACGATTTTACTGTCCCATTTTCACTAACGCATACTGAACAGACATTTGTACTTGTCTCGATACACAAAATATAGATTGGCGAATTACTATCCATTATACTTTACTTAGACTAACCGCCAGAGCAAGCCCTGAGTCGCCATCAGCTAATAAATTCTTAGCAATGGTTTGCACTTCGTCATGAGTGAGTTTAGTTGTGTTGTATTTTGATGCTATGTCAGTTAATAACTCTTGTGTAGGTCTAGCAGTTATTCTAGCCAACTCTGCAATATCGCTTCCACTTAATACATTGGAGTACTTAATCACGTCGGGAAGTCCATCATAACCAATTGGTAAGTCCTCCACACTTTGATATATGGTGTGTATAGCCGCTCCACTTGCTCTCACGTAATAACTTCTACCCATTCTACCCATTAGATCAATCTTATCAGGGTCAATGCGGTCTCCATCTAAAACATCTTCATTGATATGCATCATTGTAACTTCACAAATAATTAAATGCCCTGCTCCGCCTTTATCTCCCAACGGAATTATCTCCTTAACCTTGCATTCCATATTGACAGGGGACTCCTCTACCCTATTGACATCTATCGTCAATGAAGGAATTGGTGTCAATCCAGCTTTTACGAATTCACTCGTACCGCTTGGGTATTCTACGGAAGTAATGGCCATGTTTTTTACAATATCGTAGTTAACCATATTGATTACAGCTTCTTTTCGGTCCATAATATTCTGGAGTGTATCCTTTGTTGTATTGTTCTTTACCCGTCGATTAGATGAAAAAACCAAAATAGGCGGATTAGAACTAAAAGCATTGAAGAAACTATATGGAGCTAAATTGTCATTGCCATTCACATCCTTAGTAGATACAAATGCTATAGGTCGAGGTGATACCGATCCTAATAAGTATTGGTGTAGATCCTTTGTCGGTGTATGCTTTGGGTCTATTATTCGTTTAGCCATATTCTAGTAAATTTTCATGTTTTTTGATAAGTATTCATTCACGTATTCATCGATTCCTTCTTCTAAAGAGGTGAATGTGAAATTTGGAAAACTGTTACATAGTTTGTCCATCTTAGCTTGGGTATAATATTGATAGGAATCTCTAATATCCTTAGGTATATCTATATATTTAATGTTTACTTTCTTATTTAAGGCTTTAAAAACTCCAGTAGCTAAACTTTGAAAGGTACGAGCATTGCCAGTCCCCAGATTATATATGCCTGATTTAATTTTAGAATCATTTAACTGAAGCATCAATTTAATAATGTCTTTAACATATATAAAATCTCTTTTTTGTTCACCATTTTTATAATCCTCTTTATGAGACCGAAAAAGGTTCATTTTGTCTGATTCTACTATCTGATTATAGGTATGATATATTACTGAAGCCATCCGGCCTTTGTGGTATTCATTAGGTCCATAAACGTTAAAAAATCTCAATCCCACCCACATAGGGGGCTTTTTAGATTGCTTTATGGCCCACTGATCAAAAGTCAATTTGCTCTGTCCATATGGGTTTAATGGCTCCAACATAGGTGTAATATTGTCATCGTCATCAAAACCCTTGCTACCATCACCAAATATGGCAGCACTTGAAGCATAGACAAGCGGAATTTTGTGTTCACAGCATATATTCCAGATATCCTTACTATAGTTCACATTCAATTTATCAAATAGTTGGACATCCATCTCGGCGGTATCAGTTCTAGCACCTAAATGATACACCATATCAACATGAGTACCATACTTCTTAAACCAATCTATAAATATGTCACGGTGTATCCATTCTCTGACTTGTTTGTGTTTTAGATTGATTTCCTTTTTATGCTTATAAAAATCATCAACGACAACAATCTCTCTCCCTCTTCCTACTTTATTAAATTCAGAGACAAGGCAAGAACCTATAAAACCATATGCACCAGTAATTACAATCATAGGTGCAATATTAAGAATAGTAATTTTAGAAAAAAAATAGAGAGGAGTAAAATTTTGAAAGCCTAAAGGAATTATTAAAACCTAAGGTACATATATTATATCAACATTTAAAATCAATATCCCTAATTTAAATTAAACCTAGTCCTTTTTAATACTTAATGCTCCTGATGGGCATTTAGCTACTTGCTCAATTAATTCGGCACTGATAGCATTATTAATCTTTATCCAGGGCCTTTCTTTTGGCTCAATATCCTCTAGCTCGATATCAATAAGACGAGAAGCTTCCTTTAGAAGATCATCGTTATCGACTAACCTTATTTTAGCAATCAATTTTTCTCTTAACTCAATTGTAGACATATTAATCTTAATTTTTTCAATAAGGCAATGGATTTTGGGGGTAAAAAGTGCTATTAACAGTAATTTTGTTCAGGTATGTTTTTTTACTCAAGCTATTATTTCTTGGTGTGATTTTAGTCTTTTGTTTGGGATTGATAAGGGTTTTAAGTTACATTTATCCGCCGAAGTAAGACTTTGTCTTTCGTAGGAGGAAACTTACAATAACTGTTTTGGGTCGGGTTTTTGGGTATTGATTTGGTAGGAGGATTATTTTAATGATGAAATGAATTGAGGGTCTCTTCTCATGTCACAAAAACCTATTACAGACAGTTTCTCATTATCAAAAGCGTAAAAGATAAATTAATTTTTAACAATTCTTGATCTTACAAATTCATTTTCAGTTTCTTGTCCGGATTCAGGATATTTAGACAAAACTAAAAGTACTAGCTTTACTGATTCATACAGTTTTTGGGAATACAGATTCGATCCATTCCTATCTATCCAGTACTCAAGTATTTCATTAAGATGGATTTTAGCATCAGGAGTCCACTCTATTTGTAGAGCCATTCCTCTATGCTTTCTTCCACAATTTTATTTGGAATGGTATCTCCTAACCTCTTTTGGGAAATACTTTTATCTAATTTGTCTTTATAATGCTCAGGAATTTTCACAATCTCAGCTTTGGATTCTATTTCCAAAAGGCCTAAAATTTCTTCTAATAAATAAGCTTCTTCAACGGACTCTAGTTTTTCCAATACTTTGTTTTTAAGCTCTACTGTTGACATATTAATCTTGATTTATTCACTAAGGTAACGGATTTTGGGGATATAAAGTGCCATTAACAGTAATTTTGTTCAGGTATGTTTTTTTTACTCAAGTGGCTAATTCGTAGTATCGTTTTAGCTTTTGTTTTGAATTGATTAAATATTCCTTTCATGAAAGTTTTAAATTCTGATTTTTCGCCTCATCACCCCTGCCCTATCAGTTCCAAAAACTGATCTTCTGTGTATATGGTGACGGTGCCTAAGTCTTGTGCTTTCTTGAGCTTTGAACCTGCCTTCTCTCCTACTACTAGGATGTCCAATTTTGGGCTAATGGCAGAGATCAATCTGGCTCCGTTTTTAGCAGCCAACTCTTGGGCTTGTTTTCTACCCATTCTCAATAAAGTGCCTGTAAATAGGATTGATTTGCCTGAGAATGCGGCATCAGCAGCTACTTCTAGCGGTTTGTCTTCCTCCTTTTGTGACATGTCCACACCGTAAGTCTCCATTCGTTGCAACATTTCTACGTTTCGTTCATCTTCAAAGTAGGTTATCACGTTATCCGCCACTACTGGACCAATATCTTTTATAGATAGAAACCGTTCTTTGTCCCATGTAGCTAAGTCCATGATGTGGTTAATTTCTTCTGCTACCAGTTGGGATGCTCTCTTGCCAAAATGATGGATGGTCAATGATTGCATGATCTTACTCAAAGGATTGTGCCTCGCTTTCTCTATAGAATCCTTAATTTTAGTAGCCGACCGCTCACCAAATCCTTCCAATTGTGCAATGGCATCGTAGTCCAAATTGTAAACATCCGCAATGTCCTTTATCCAGCCCAATTCATAAAATCGCTCTACATAACTCTTTCCAAATCCATCAATGTCCATGGCATCCTTACTAACATGGTAGATTATTTTCTGAAGATCTTGAGCTCCACAAACACAATTAGGGCATCGCCAAGCTGACTCACCTTCTACTTGTTCGAGTAAGACAGGCGTATCGGTAGTATTAATTGGGCAATAAGTTGGAAACTCCACAGGTACTTGACTCCCATCTCTTAGTTCATCCATGGCTTTGACAATATATGGAATTACATCACC
>JBBKVK010000337.1:0-13168 GCA_037968395.1 Saprospiraceae bacterium
TTGTAATATAAAATATTTGTTGTAACGATTTATAATTGTATTTTGCAAGTATTATGTAACCAACTAAATCTTTTAAATTATGAATGGAATTATCGGATTAGGCAAATGGCTATTTTCAGTGCCAATGCTAATTTTTGGAATTATGCATTTTATGGCGGCAGATGATATGGCCTCGATGGCGCCAGGTGGTAAAATCATGGTATATATTACAGGTTTTGCACTTGTCTTAGCTGCTGTAAGTATTTTTATAGGTAAGATGGATAAACTTGCATCTTTATTACTAGCGATGATGTTATTATTGTTCATGATACCTCATTTTCAAGGTCTTAGTGATGATCCTTCTCAAATGGCTAATATTCTTAAAAATATAGCACTCGCTGGTGGAGCTTTAATGTATGCTTCAATGGCTAAAGACAATGCAGTAGTAGGGTAACCAACAATAAAATTAAAATTTGAATAGGTGTTTTCATTTTGAAAACACCTATTTTAATTTAACTTATATGTGAGGCCAATATCTTCAATAGCTTGTGCAAACTCATAGTTGGCATTGACCGCAGTTGAAGTAGAAAACAGGTCCAAACTTAGGTGATTGTTATCACTATCAAGGATAACGAATTTGAGTTTATGGTCACCATCGTGATTGCTGCATATACTTTCCAAGTCTTCTATTAGAGTTTCATCAATACTTATCAATGGTATTTTAACAGTGATTGATTTAGTATGAAGTTTACTTACTGTATCTAATAACTTTATATCTTTGATTTTAAAAAATATTCTATCAGAGTTGTATCCTTTTTGGTTGATTCCTTCTAAATAAATTACTTGACCCTTTTCTAAGATGCTTTTGTTCTTTTCATAGTCTTCATTAAAGGCAGCAAAATCGAATGATCCATTAAAGTCTTGCAAGGTCACTCTTGCATAAGCAGAACCCCTCTTTGATACACCATGTTGTACCGCTGAAATTATCCCTCCCATTTTTAATGGTTTTTCAAGAATACCCTCTGCTTTAGAGAGAGGACAGTTAATAAAGTGCTTAAATTCTAGTACAAAATCATCTAAAGGGTGTCCACTTATATATATTCCAGTAATTTCTTTTTCTTGTTCTAATTTGTAAATTTGGTTCCATTCTTCACACTGTGGAGCTTCAGGTACATCTATTAGATCATCTGCCATTCCTCCAAATAACGAAGCTTGTAATTGTTCTTTTTGGCTTTGCACATTAGAGCCATATTTCAGAGCTAATTCAATAAAAGTATCGTAATTGCCTGCTGGTTCAAAATACTGGGCTCTATGAATATCCTCAAAAGAATCAAAAGCTCCACCTTTAACCATAGCATCAATGGACTTTTTATTCACTGACCTAAGGTTGAGTCTTCGCATCATATCCATAAGGTCTTTGAAGGGTCCATCCTTTTGCCTTTCTTCCATAATCTCTGTAACTGGTCCGTCCCCAACTCCTTTTAGAGCAGTTAGGCCAAATCTGATCTGACCTTTTGCATTGATGCTAAAGTTTTGTTTACTTTCATTTACATCAGGTCCGAGAATGGTTATACCCATTCTTTTTCCTTCTCTTAAAAATAAATTGAGAGTTGCTAAGTTATTTTTATTATGATTTAAGACAGAGGCAATAAATTCGACAGGATAATGGGCCTTTAGAAACATAGTTTGAAATGCTAAAAATGCATAACAAGTAGAGTGACTTTTATTAAAAGCGTAAGATGCAAAAGCTTCCCAATCAGTCCAGATTTTCTTGACCACAGTTTCAGGATGTCCATTCTTAGTGCAACCTTCTACAAATTTGGGCCACATTTCATCAATGACTTTATGTAGCTTCTTTCCCATTGCTTTTCTAAGCATATCAGCCTCACCTTTGGTAAAGTTTGCTAACTTTTGAGAAAGCAACATCACTTGCTCTTGATATACTGTAATACCGTAGGTCTCCTTAAGATTAACCTCCATCTCTGGCAGATCATATTTAATCTCCTCTCTACCGTGTTTTCTTGCGATAAAGTTAGGAATATACTGTAAAGGTCCAGGACGATACAAGGCATTCATTGCTATCAAATCTTCAAACTTATTCGGCTTTAAATCCTTGAGATGCTTTTGCATGCCTGCAGATTCATATTGGAATATACCAACAGTCTCTCCTTTTTCAAAAAGCTTGTATGTTAGCTCATCTGTAAGGTCAACCTGCTCTATATCAATTTCTTCATTATGGGTTTCTTTTATAAAATTAACAGCATCCCTTATGATGGTCAAAGTTTTTAATCCTAAGAAATCCATTTTTAATAATCCAGCATCCTCCGCAACACTGTTGTCATATTGCGAGACTAGAAGATCAGAATCTTTAGCTACTGTAACTGGAATGATATTGGTAATGTCTTCAGGTGTGATAATTACACCACATGCATGGATACCAGTGTTTCTCACAGATCCTTCTATCCTGACAGCAGATCTAATCATTTCACCAATTGGAGACTCTTGTTTTGATAATTCCCTAAATTGATAGGCTTTATCAATATCTTCTTTATTCATAACACCCTTCAACTTAGGTGTAATATCACCTTCAGCCAAGACATCGTTTAGTGATGCGCCTAATTGATTAGGGAAAGACTTGGTCACCTGTTCTACTTCGTAGAGTGGTATATTCATAGCTCTACCGACATCTTTTAATGACGATCTGGCAGCCATAGTACCATATGTGATTATTTGGGCAACTTGATTTTTACCATATTTTTCGATTACATAATCTATTACTTTACTTCTACCTTCATCATCAAAATCTATGTCAATATCAGGCATTGATACCCTTTCTGGATTAAGAAAACGCTCAAACAGTAAGTCATATTTTATTGGATCAATACTGGTAATACCGAGACAATATGCAACTGCTGATCCAGCTGCAGACCCCCTGCCAGGTCCAACAGATACTCCCATTTTTCTTGCTACAGAAGTCAAGTCCTGTACTATAAGAAAATAGCCAGGATAGCCTGATTTATTTATTACCTCTAATTCAAAATTTAACCTTTCTTTTACATGAGGAGCTAAACTATTTCCATACCTTTTTCTTGCTCCTTCAAATGTGATATGTCTTAGGTATAATTCTTGGGTTTTAAATTGAGGTGGTAAAGGGAATGCAGGAAGTAAGACGTCCCTTTCCAATTTAATGTGTTCAATTTTTGATGCAATCTCCATCGTGTTTTCGATAGCAGAAGGTACATCTCCAAAAATATTATTCATTTCTGCTTTGGTCTTAAAAAAGAAATCAGAACTTGGAAATCTAAATCTCTTTTCATCTTCTAATAATGACCCAGTATTTACACAAAGCAGTATATCATGAGGAGCAAAATCTTCTTCATTTACATAGTGAGAATCGTTAGTAACTATTGTCTTTACATTATATTTTTTAGCAAGTTGAAGTAAGACTTGATTTACATCTTCCTGACTCATACCAGTATCGTCAATAGAGTCCATTCCTCTATGTCTTTGAAGTTCGATATAGTAATCTTCACCAAAGATATCTAACCACCACTTTAATGCTTTCTCAGCTTCTTCAATTTTTCCTGCTAAAATCAATTGTGGTACTTCAGCTCCAATGCAACAAGATGTAGCAATAATACCTTCATGGTACTGTTCGATAAGTGTTTTATCTATTCTAGGAAATTTGCTATATAACCCCTCAGTAAAGCCCAAAGAGCATAATTTTGATAAATTTCTATACCCCGTTGGGTTTTTGGCAAGCATCAATTGATGATATCGCTTATCTTTTTTACCTTTTGATTTTTCAAAACTCTTGATCCACCTATCTTTTACGACATAGAATTCACAACCAATGATAGGCTTTATATTTCTTTTGTTTGCTTCTTTTACGAATTTAAAGACTCCAAACATGTTTCCATGATCTGTAATTGCTACTGCAGATTGATTGTCAGAAACAGCTTTATCCATCATGGTCCCAATTTCAGAAGCTCCATCTAAAAGCGAGTATTGGGTATGACAATGTAAGTGACAAAAATCTTGCATACAGATTAAATTTCTAGGTCAGAAAATAGTTGTGATGAATAAGGCGAAGATAGAAATAAATACTTTTAAAAGCAATAGATCTGGAATGAATAGACATTGTAATTATACATTTTATTCTTTCAGATATTTTTCTAAACAAAATATATCAATATATAAAATATTGAAAAACATATTATTACACATCTAATGTAAAGGCTAAGTATGCCATTAAGCCCATACCAGTAAATAGTGAGTCCTCGTCTATATCAAATGTGGGAGTATGAACAGGTGATGTAATGTTTTTAGCAATATTGCCTGTACCTAGCCGATAAAAGCACCCAGGCATCACTTGAGTGTAATATGAAAAATCTTCTGCTGTCATTCTGATTGGAAGATCTACCACAAACTGTTGTCCTAGATATTCAACCATTTTAATTTTTACCTTTTCTGTTAAGCCTTCATGATTTTTTAAGAAAGGGTAACCCTTTTTTATGTCAATGTCACAACTTCCTCCCATAGAAGAAACAATCCCATTAATAGTTGACTCAATAATTGAATGAGCTTTGTTTCTCCATTCTTCATCCATTGTCCTAAAAGTTCCTTCAAGTTTCACAATATCAGGGATAATATTTGTGGCTCCACCCACACTATTTATTTTACCGATGGTTAGTACACTTGGCGTAGTAGGATTAGAGTATCTACTTACAATTTTTTGTAAGCCAGTTACCACTTCTGCCGCCATAAGTATAGTATCAATACAGTTTTGAGGAAGAGCTGCATGTCCACCTTTACCTTTTATTGTTACATATATTTCATCAGCTGAAGCCATATACATTCCTGATTTAATTCCCACAGAACCTTGTGCTAATGGAGGGTGTACATGTTGGCCAATGATAGCATCAGGTAGAATATCACCTAAAGCACTTTCTTTAAGCATTAAGCTTGCTCCACCAGGTAATTTTTCTTCACCAGGTTGAAAAATGAAAACTACGTTATTTGTTAATTGGTCTTTTAGTTCATTTATAATTAACAAAGCTCCTATTACACAAGAAGTGTGTACATCATGGCCACAAGCATGCATTACACCTTCATTTTGTGATTTGTATGAAACATTGTTTTCTTCTAAAATAGGAAGAGCATCAATGTCTGCTCTCAATGCCAGAGTTTTTTTTGAAGGATCATTCCCTATTCTTGCTATAATACCTGTTCCTGCCCATCCATGTGTATAATCTATATAGTTCTTTTCCAATATAGACTGGATATATTGACTTGTTTTTACTTCCTTAAATGAAAGCTCAGGGTGTTTGTGTAAATGATGCCTAATGCTCTGTATTTGTGGAAATAATCGTTGTGCAATTGATTCAATTGAAGATTTTAAGTTCTGGTTCAAAATAAAAAGTTTTTAATAATTTCCATATCAATAAAAGGAGTATAATTCATAGAATACCAATTGTTTATATTTTTTTCTATAAAATGTGGGTATTCTTTTGGAGCAATATTTTCATTTATTCTTATAATACTTTCTTTATAAGATGGTAAATTTATATGTATGTCAAATTGATTATTATAACCTACAAAGGTCTTCCTACCAATTAATGTAGAGAAGAGGTTTGGAAATATATCATTTCTATATGCAGGAATAAAAGAAAAAATAGGCATTAATAAGGTAAATAACAAGGTAAATAAAATATCAGATATTCTTTTTATTCTGCGATAGACTGCCTTTGAAAGGTTATACTTGCTAAAAGTATCGTAAATCTTTCCTTGTGTTTTATTGTCTTCACTTCCAATTATGTGCTGGCTATTTACATCGGCTATTTTATACTTTATTCTAGTTTCTGAGATAGTCATCAAGTCCATTATTTTTTCAGCGGATATATCTTTATGACTAAATATGACTTCATCCACATCATACATTTTGACAATCTCAGTTAGGTAGTTGATATTATTAAGATAATCAGAATCATTTGAAGTTGCATCTGGATTTACAATGCCAATTAGTTCATACTTGTATTTTTGCTCATTGAGTTGGCTAGTAATTAAAACGGCATTAGATTTTTCACCTACAATTATTACATTTGATTTAATTGTTTGACTTGTTGACCTATATTTCCACAATCTATTTTTGAGATTATCTATTATAATAGGTACAATTATACTAATAATTGAACCTAAAATTATTAAAACTCTGCTGGATCTATATTGCATTGGGAATAGAGCATAGCAAATAAGAATGGTAATTGTACCAAAAAAAGTAGCGTAAAACAGACTTTTTATTTTACGATAACCATCATACCAACCCCAGAACCAAAGACTACTTACCCAAATCGTAGTATAAAATAGGCTGTTTACTATGAAGTCTCCTTTATCGTAGTAATCTGCAACACCAAAATAATATTGACTCCACACATCCTTAACCCAATTGAGTGCAATAAAGATTAAAGCGAAATCAATTAATGGCTGTAAGAACGAAAATAGAACCTCTTTAATAGACCTCAATAACCCAGCAAAAATGATTGCAAATTTTAATAAAAACTTAGTCAGAATTGCTCCTGTACCTTTGTAGTGTTTATTCACATAGATTATCATAGCATTGTAAAAACTATGTATGTAATTAAAACTTGCTTTTTTTGAACTTTCTCCCTTAAAATGAATGATTCTTGTATTTCCTAAATAGTGATTTTCATATCCAGCCTCTAATATCCTTTTTGATAAGTCAATGTCTTCTCCATACATAAAAAAAGCTTCATCAAATCCTCCTAATTCTTTTAGTCTTTCAGTTTTGCAAAACATGAAAGCACCGCATAAGACATCGACTTTTTCATTTAGATCGCCTGTAAGGTCTTTGGTATAATATGAGTTAAAGAAAGAAGAGTTTTTAAAAAGATCATTCAGTTTTGAGATCTTAAAAAAAGATGACAACGGTGAAGGCAGAGACCTTTTAGATTCTCTTAGGTAGTTACCGTTACCATCTACCATTTTAACTCCAAGAGAAGCTACATTGCTGTTTAAATCCATATAGTCAATACACTTTCTCAATGTATCTTCTTGAATGATTGTATCGGGATTGAGTAAAAGGCAATAGTCTGTATTAGTATTTTGAATTGCTATATTATTTGCTTTTCCAAAACCAAGATTAATTTTACTAGAGATGACCTCTACACTTGGGTATTTATTTCTGATAGCAGCTACTGATCCATCTATTGAATTATTATCTACAACTGTGATTGACAGACCTATGCCTTGATGATCAGATCGGTATATTGATTCTATACATTGAAGTATAAAATGCCTTACATTGTAATTTACTATTATTATTCTTAAGCTTACCATTAATGTGCATAATATGGCATTCTTGCATTAATAGATTTGCCAAGTGTAAATTCGTCTGCATATTCTAAATCACCACCAAATGCAACACCTCTTGCAATCGTTGATATTTTTATATTGAAGTCTTTTAATTTTTTTGATAGATAATATATTGTTGTATCACCTTCAATCGTAGGGCTAACTGCCATTATTATCTCTTTTATCTCGTCAGTATTAACTCTTGCAATCAGACTATCTATATTTAATTGATCTGGTCCAATGCCATCTATAGGAGAGATTACACCACCTAAAATATGATACCTACCATTAAATTGAGAAGTATCTTCTATAGCCATAACATCTCTAATTGTTTCCACTATACACAAGATACCATTATTTCTGCTTTGCGTAATGCAGATATTACAAATATCATTATCTGCCAGCATGTGACAATGCTTACATTGACGGATTTCTGATTTAAGTTTTATCAATGCTTCAGAAATCTTTTCAGCTTTATTGCTTTCTTCTTGTACAAGATGCAATACCATACGCAGAGCTGTTTTTTTGCCTATGCCAGGTAAGCTTGATATGGCATTTACAGCCTCTTCTAAAACTTTTGAAGGAAACTTCATTTATATTCACAATATTAATTAACGTAAAAGTAGTGATTTTTTATTTCGGAGATGAACTTACCTTTTATCTAAAAATATATTTATTGTATTTACTCAAATAGAAAAGCCCTTTACTTTTTAATTTAAAGGGCTTTCTATTATTCTTATATTAATGTTTTAAACTAAGATCTTTACTGGATTTTCTAACATTCCTTTGAAAGTTGTTAAAAATTTCGCACCTGTTACGCCATCTACAATCCTATGATCGCAAGATAATGTTACTTTCATTATATTACCTATTACTATCTCGCCATTTTTCACGATTGGTTTTTGAGCAATTCCTCCAACAGCAAGAATACAAGCATCAGGTGGATTTATGATTGCTGTAAACTCATCAATATCAAACATGCCTAAGTTAGATATGGTAAATGTATTTCCAGTCATTTCTGCTGGTTGCAATTTTTTTTCTTTTGCTTTTTTAGCCAAAGATCTTACTTCCGTATTAATATACGATAGAGATTTTCTATCAGCGTGATTAATTACAGGTACTAATAAACCATCAGGTACAGCAACTGCTACTCCAATGTTAATATCTTCATGAACAGTCATCTTATCTCCCATCCAAGAAGCATTTATCATTGGGTGTTGACGCAGAGATGCAGCACTTGCCTTTACAATAAAATCATTAAATGAGATTCTTACTTCACTATCTTCATTAATAGAGGTTCTTGCTGCTATAGCATTATCCATGTTTATTTCAATAGTCAAATAGAAGTGTGGCGCTGAAAATTTACTTTCACCTAATCTCCTTGCAATAACCTTTCTCATTTGAGAAACAGGAATATCACCGTATTGAACGTCAGGCTTTATTGCTATTTGCTCCTTATTTATTGAGTTATTGGAAAGATTTCTGGATGCAGCTGGTGTGTAATTTTCAATATCTTTTTTTGTTACTCTTCCGCCTTCACCTGTTCCTGTTACTGTTCCAATATCTATCCCAGACTCTTTAGCCATACTTTTCGCTAATGGAGATGCTTTTACTCTATCATCCGTTGACGATAATTGATTAGAAGCTATAGGAGTTACAGAAGGAGGTGGAGTTTGTTGATGTGTTTGAGTAATAGGTTTAATTTCGGCCTTCTCTTCACTTGGTTTTTTTTCAGTTAGAGACTCTGCTTCTGCTAATATCTTCTTTGTATCATCACCTTTATCTCCAATAATAGCAATGATGCCATCTACAGGTACTGGCCCCTCTTTCACACCAATATATATAAGTGTTCCACTAAAGAAACTTTCTAGTTCCATTGTTGCTTTATCAGTTTCGACTTCAGCTAGTATGTCACCAGGTTTCACACTATCTCCTTCTTGTTTAAGCCACCCAATTATGTTACCTTCTTCCATGGTATCACTCAACCGAGGCATTCTAATTATTTCCGCCATTTATATAAGTCTTTCTTTATAATTTATAATTATTTACTTAATACCTTTACAAAAGTAATAAACTCTGAATCAATACAGGAACTACATTGATAAAATATAAATTGAAATAGCTTCTTAAGCTAAAAACTATAACAAAAAAGGGACAGCATGTATGCTGTCCCTTTTTATTTCTATGAAGATATTAATAATTAATATCCTGAATTTTTATTTCCGCTAAATGTTGATCCTGACCCAGTACCTCTTACTGAACCTTTTCCAGCATTTGGTCCTTCTGGTCTTCCCATTTCATTATCTCCAGCTTCACATACTCTGAATTCAACTCTTCTATTGTAGTAGTTTTCAGAATTTGTTTTTGCAGAGTTAATAAGAGGAGTAGATTCCCCACCATACATTAGCTTGAATCTGCTTCTATCTATTCCATAATTTGAAGATATATAGTTAACAGCTGCTTCTGCTCTGTTGAAAGACAACACATTGTTATATTGATCAGAATTTTTAGCATCAGTATGACCCATAACAGTAACACAAGTTGAAGGACATTGCTTCATTACATTTGCTACATGATGTAATTGGCCATAAAATTCTGGCTTGATCGTGTATTTATCGTTATCAAAGTGGATCATTGGTAAGAACCATTTTCCACAATCAGATTTATTAGCATTTACTTCTTTCATTATAACAGAAGCTTTAGTATCAATTAGTGAATTAACTTCTTTTTCAGTTAAACACTTCTCAACATTTGCTACACCATTCTTATCAACACTATACCCTGGAGGTGAATAAGGTTCTTTATCCTTATAATCTGGAACACCATCTGAATCAGAGTCAAGTGTTACACCTCTAGTATCTACAATAGCGCCTGAAGGAGAGTCAATCTCTTGATCCATCATATCAATTACACCATCACCATCTGAATCAGTTAAATCAAGTATAGGTCTTTGCTTAAGTGCAGCAATATCATTCATTGTGTTATCAAGAGGATTCAACCAATATAAAGGCTCACTGATTTCATCTAAGTTTCCTAAATTGATACCTAATCTAATATTCGTGTAATGCTCTAAGTCTACATCTGCAGTTAAATCATCTGAAGTTCTAAATCTTATACCATCTAAATAATCATTGTCAGCAGCCATAACTTGGTGCTCTAACCCAATATTGAATCTATTATTTATTTTTCTACTTACACCTACAGACCCTGTAAACATAAAGTGAATATTAGTTTCATCACCTAACCTAAAGATACCTGCTTTTTTTGGTCCTTCTGTTTCGTAATCTGCATCATAGATATCTTTTAAGGCAGTTTTTATATCACCTCTTCCAGACTTTGAATTGAATTTTTCAAAAGTCCAATCTGTTCTTTGTACAAGATTTGTATAAGGGTTTCCAGCAGCATCTAGTAGATCTAACTTAGTCTTATAAGAGTTTAATCCTGCTCCGACACCAATATACCAATTCCACTTGTTTCTGTCTTTGTGGAATAATAAATTTCCAATGTTTATTATACCTTGAAATGCACCATAAACTTGTCTTGTTTTATGTGAAGGAAACCATTGTCCATCCGTATTATTAGTACCATTAATATTATAAGGTGAATATTCTGGTTCTACTAATCCACCGCCGATACCATTTGATCCTATTACCGATGAATGATTCCATGGTTGAGTCTCTAAACCTTTAGCTTGTCCATAAAACAAATCTGCTCTAATAGAAAAAGCATAGTGTACAGCCTTTCTTAAATGTAAACCTAATCCATAACCAGCTGGTAATAACCTATCAACATCACCATCAATTAAGTAGTGACCTGCATGGATTCCTAATTCCCAAGCATTTTTGGGTTTAGCTGAGTAACTAGATTTACCCATTCTCCAACTTGCATTTTGGTCTCCATCAAGTGTTGCTTCATCTGCAACTTGAGCAAATGTATTGCTAAACGCAAAAAGCAACATTAAAGCTATTAAATTAATTTTTCGTGTCATAAGGAATTAATTTTTTAAATTCAATCTAAGTTATTATAAATGGCAAATGTAGGCATTTATTATAACTTAGATAGTTAATTATAAAAGTTTTTTAAGAATTATTGACAAACTTTTTTTCGTTATTCCATTCAAGTTATTATCTGTTAAAAATATATTATATATAAACTGTTGAATTATATTTGAAACATCAGAAAAAATTGCATCATCTGTCATCTCTGCATCATCTTGCATTAAATATGCAAAAACTCTCGCCATCCCGCAGTTCGCTACAAAATCTGGAATTACAGATATTAAGTCATCAGTCTTATTAGCAGTTACTCCAAAAAATATGCCATCATCTTCAAAAGGCACATTGGCACCGCAACTAATTAACTTAAGTCCATTAGTTAACATTCTATCTACTTGGTCTTTTGTCACGATTTTAGAGGCCGCACCCGGCATAAATATATCTACTTCTTGATCCCATATTCTTGAATTTATTTCTTCAAAGGGTAGAATTTCTCCTCCAATTTCGTTTCCAACTTTATTTACAAAAAGTGATTCAAGGACTTGCGTATTGATTCCTGATTTCTCAATAACACCTCCTTTTCTATCTATAATCCCTACTATTTTTGCACCATTTAAATTTAGATAGTACCCTGCAGCGCTAGCTACATTTCCCCACCCTTGGATGATGACTTTTTTATCTTTTAAGCTTTCATTCTTAAATATTTTATAGAAATGCCTGATGGATTCTGAAACTCCATAGCCAGTTATCATATCTGCAATTGCATATTTTCCTCTCTTAACTGGAGCAAACCTGGGATCTTCTATGATTTTTGCACAACCATACCTTAATTGACCAATTAAATTAATCATTTTACCTTTATCGGCATTATAATGACCATTTA
Source organism: Saprospiraceae bacterium (assembly GCA_037968395.1). Taxonomy (GTDB): domain Bacteria; phylum Bacteroidota; class Bacteroidia; order Chitinophagales; family Saprospiraceae; genus JADKBO01. The sequence continues at coordinate 12,229 of JBBKVK010000337.1, forward strand.
CTATTCCTTCTTGAGGATGCCATAGGCCTAAATCTTCTGTTATTGGAATTACATCTTTTAATTCATCAACGTTTAAATCACCACCCGTCCCATAGTAGTTTTTTAAAATTGGGAATACTGCTGCGTACCATCTTTTAAGTACATCTGTTCTTCTTGGGTCTTTTGGGTCAAAATCAATTCCAGATTTGGCCCCTCCAATTGGAGGGCCACAAACACCAAATTTAATTTCCATAACCTTTGCCAATGACATAACTTCGTCCTTGGTCAATCCTTTTCTCATACGAGTGCCTCCTCCTGCTGCACCTCCCCTTAAAGAATTTATAACTATCCAGCCTTTAGCGTCTGTTAATTGGTCTTGCCATTCAAATACTATTTCTGGCGATTTCTGCTTGTAAATTTCTAATTGTTTAAATAACTTATCTTCCATAATTTATGATTATACTCTCTGTTTTATATTAGAATAAAATTACATTTGTATTTTTACTTTTCGAAAAGGTTGTTTTGGTTGTTGGTTTTAATGCTGATTTGCCAAAACTAGTTACAAATGACTAAAAAATATGCGAGAATCACTAGTAAATTCATTAGTTTTTGCTGTTGAAGACAACCAAGTTACAACACTAATTTTTGAAAAACTCCATAACTATGGAAAACAAGCACTATCTCTTGATGATAATGTATATTATTTTTCAAATAACAAATCAAGGGTTGATGTACTCTCAAAGAGGGACCAGATAGTAATATCAATAAATTTAGATTTTGGGCAGCTGCTGGGGAAAGTTAAATATGAGGAAGCTACAGTAATAAGCCCAAAATCAGATTCTAATTATTTGAACTATTTTAATAAAATCAATTTAGTTGGTTTTCAAAGACATTTAGTCCCAGAAAATGTTCTTGTTGGTATTGATTTAAACTCAAATGAAAATATGTCATTGGGATTAAT
>JBBKVK010000338.1:0-7128 GCA_037968395.1 Saprospiraceae bacterium
TCAAAAAGAAAGACGAAAAACTACGACAAAAGTCCCTCCAATTGATGCAAGAGACCTTATCCCCAAAAGTATACACCCAAGTAGAAAAACTCGTAAAACTCATCCTCCAAGGCGAAGAGCCAACCTTCAAGCCTATCAAGACACCCAACAAAGCAAAACTTACCAAACTGCTACTAAAGCTCAAAGACAAAGGCTTAAAGAGTATCTTGAAGAGTGAGTAGGGGTAGGGAGTTATTTATCCATCTAGTGAGGCATATATACCGTACTCCATCGGCAAGTGGTGGCAGATGCATAAATATCTAAAATTTTATTTATCTAATTAAGTAATGGTTTGACCGTCAGGAAAAAGAAAAAATCGCCTTGATCGGTATTTTATTTTCACTCCCCCTCAATCAACCGATCAACCTTAGCCGCAAGAGCTTGGTGTTCGCTGGCAGAGTTTTTGTATAATACATTAGACATTAGGGCGACCATATAGGTGGTGCAATCTTCTCTTTCTACAATGGCGATGGAGTTCATATAGTTGTCGATGTTGCCTTTGTATTTGCCGCATGGACTACCATCTTTTCGGCATTTGTAGAGACTGCCGCTTTTAAAATAGACCATGGCATTGTTGAGGGTAGGGGATGCAGCGTAGCGGATCCTTCGGTCCGTGATGTAGAGTAGGTCTTTCATCTCTAGCGAACTACGAGTATCTACAAGATGCCCTTTTTCTAACGCTACTAAAAACTTCATAAGGCCTCTTGTGGTGCCGATACTGCCACCTATAGGCCTGCAATATTGGTCGGCTCCTGAAGTGAAAAAACTGCCAAGTTTCCATTCTTCTTTGGTGATGCCTAGTTTTCGCAGTGGGAGATTTACGATGTTGTTGGCTATGATGGATACAGAGTCTCTGCCTAGCTCTTCCATTCTTTTTTTGACATCGCTACTGCCTGCACATTCATAGTCGGCACCCATGATTCGCATATATAATGCTTCTCGCCATACGATGGAGGCTGCTGCATTGCTACTTACAGACAGCATGTGATCCAACCATTCGTAAAGGGAGAAATCATCGCCTGCTTGTACGTATCTTTTCTCTAATTTATCTTTGGTTACATTGTAGAACGGTACTGTATGTGAGTTAGGGATTCCCCACTTGCCGCACCAGACAAATTTGGAGGACAAGAGGGCTCTTTTTGCCTCCCAATCGCTTCCATATATATTATTTAACTCTGTAAAAAATCCGAGTAGTACCGCTAATTTGCCTACACTTCCTGGTTGGTAGCCTGAAGTTGGTCGGTGCTCTGCATATCTTACGGGTCGACCTTCCGTGATATCCATTACAGAAATGGAATAGTCTTTTTCTAGTGAATTGAAAAACCGTGATACATCCTTTTGAAATGCAGGATCTACTTGAGGGAAATCTGTCATATCCCTATCTTTATAATCTATAAGGTTTAAATTGATTTCTGCTAGCATTTTTTGTGCTCCAGGCTTCAATTTTACTGCCCTGCCTTCTTCATTGAAGTTTCGATATTCATTGACCAACCTTCGTATGAATGTGTAATGATATCCATCGATAGGGTAGGCAGATACTGTTTCTACCATTAATAGTGTCAATAAGAGATAAATAAATTTCATGTTAGATAGCTTTGTTGTGTAATGTATTTATTTTAGTTGATCGAGTAATTTTTGACTAAATTAACGGGGCATCCATTTTCAATGTTTTTCCGTAATTTATTTTTGGTGAAATAGATTGAAGATATTCCGAGGAATTGGCGTTTTTGTTTTCTACAAATGGCCTGATTTGAAACAACCATATTTTACCATCTTTAATACCTAATTCTACATCATAAGGACCTTCCATTCCGTAATTAGGCATGGCTTTTTTAATTTCGGTAGCCATGTCAGAGATCAGTGTCAAGTCTTTTCTAAAGTTTGTAATCCTACCTGGGATTTTGAAGTTAGAGACCGTACCACCACTGGCTGGAATGCTCTTAAATATGTTTTCTCTAGAGGGTGATAACAAGGTATAAGCTCCATTGGCATATGCCAGATAAGTCTCCGCAGATTGTCCATCTACGGCACCACCAACTCCTTGACTAAAGGCGATGGTTAGGTCGTTAGGATTATCATTGGCAATTCCTTTGGTGATTAACACCCCTGACTTTTCTACATCTACTGATGGAATGACTAAAATGGATGGGTATATGTTTTCGGGATTATCCAAGTATTTTTGCCTCCATTTGTACGATCTTTCAGAAAACGGAGAAGCCCACACCTCTTTGATCCCTTTGATGATTTTGTCTTTATCTAATACATTAAAAAGGGTAAGATTTAGTCCTGCTCCTGTAAATTCTTTTAAGTCTTCCATATTGGTGTCACTCCTTAAAAATACAGGAACTGAGCCAATGTTTTGACCTAAAATCGATACGAATGAATCTCTTAATTGTGCCTCAAATTTTGGTGTAAACTTGATATTGATGATCTCATTTCTAAGACTATCCAACATGGTAATTTGTATTTTGTCCAATGCTTCTTGAGACATACTCTTAGGATCAATGTCTTTGAGATAATACAGAACTCTTTGGATATATTGCCAATAAGTTTCATTCCTACCTGGGATGTTTTGCTCCATGTGCTGTTTGTAAATTCCGAATGGTATTACAAAGCCCTCAACTACTTTGTCGGGAAATATATTCTTCAATTGAGCTAGATTTGCAGCCTTTGGGCCACATAGTTTTCCTGAAGCAGTGGCATCTATTTGTCTGATATTTAGAATGTCGGTTTGATCTAAGACCAATTTATCTAAGGAGATGGTAATTTTATCCTTTTTTGCATTAGCGGATTTAAATAGAGCTTTTTCTATATTCGTCATGTCATCTGCAGCTTTCATTATTACTGTTCCTTTATTTGACACTGCATAGAATACCTCCTTGCCTGCATATTTTTTCAGTGCATTAAGGGTCTCAAGCGATAATGCTGCATTAGGAATTCCAAGGTTTCTAGCCAATAATTGTACGTGAGATACTACATTCCCTTCTGTTACTGTAGCTATTCCTGCCAATGGTTTCAGTTCTTTTGGCGGCTGATTAAAGACGTAAATTTTAGCTGGGTCAAGTGTTGGATTGTCTTCAAAATTATCAATTACTTCCAAGACACCTTTGGCATAGCCTGGGTTTATACCTTTTACTTGTGACTGCTTTTTTAGGTTGAATATATTATTTTCTAGATTTATTTCTTTTGCATAGAATGAGTGTATTTCATCAAGGGTTTGTCCCATAGCCAATAATGGTGATGACCTAATAACATCATCATTAAATCCTGCGGCTTTTGGTTCGAAAGTAGAAAAAGTTGCAACATCATCTTTATAATAGGCGTAAACCATTCCAGTGCCCCATTGGATCGATCTTCTATAGGAGTCTATAATGTATTCTAAAAGACCGGTAGTAATGGTTTCAGCTGGTTTGTTTTCATAAATCATATACCATTCCCAAGTTTGAATGTAGCCACCACCTTTTATGGCCATATTGAGTTGACACATTTTTTCTAATGATTCGTCTAATACTTTTGGCTGCCATTTGTTAGCTTCGATTAGTACTATGTCTTCAATCTTGTTACTCAAATCAATTAAATCCAGACGAGCCTTTGCTTTTGGTACATTGATTATTTCCTCTCTGATTAATGTTAAAAGATCAACAGATCTCTCCAGCAAGTATTTAGAAGTATATTTAGTTTTGAATATTTCTATATAACTCTTAACTTCTGAATCTAAGATACTTGTTTTAGGTAGAATTTTCAGGTATTCTCTTATTTGAGCAGTATCGGTCTTGCCGTAAAGCTTATCCATAGCTACTAATAATGCGTCAATTTTTTCACCAACTTTAGGGCTGATCTTTTCTTTTTCTTTTGATTGAAAATCTTTAACCAATTTGATGTCACTTGGTTGCGGAAGCCCATGGATTTTGATTCGGATATTTTGAAACTTAGTCATCATATCCGAGATTTCAAGTGACAATGCTCTTACTGACCTCGTGTCCGAATCATCAACACCATGAGGTATGTCTCTGGCAGCTCTTCTTACAAGTAAATATTTGTCTTTAAGTACACTTTTGTTTTCTAATATTTTGAGGAAGAATTCTCGACCCCATTCCATTTCATCTTCTACTTGCTTGGCACCTCTATAGTATTGCCCTTTTTCATTGATCCAACCTCCATCGGTATCAAATAAAAATTGCTCGATTTGGTATTGGATCATTCTACTTTGTGCATGATCATCGTCCCAAAACTTAACTATGTCTGTCCCTGTTAAGATTTGTGTGAGATAAATGTTTTTATTTTTGGCCAATGCTGCCACTTCATCATTTAGCCTAGCATGTTGATTTCCTTTTCCAGGACAAGCTGATTTAGGTTCTATGACGCTACCATCTTCACAAAACCAACGAATATCTTTGTAAGGCCCTCTTGTTTCAGCTCTTAATTTTTCTACTATTTTTTTGATAGGATCAGTATCAACAAAAGAAGCCGATAATTTGTTTAAGTCAAAAAAGATCAAAATACTACATATTAAGAAAAACCTTAATGTAATAGATAGATTTGTGTTAATTTTCATATTTAAATTAGCTTTTGTTTGGCTTGATTTTTGTAAAAGATACTATAGGTATAATGGGTCACAAGAGAATAAAAATCGTTTTGAGCAAATATTAAGCAAATATTAACAAAAAACAATTTTTAAAAAGTATAAAATTACATAAAATCTTCGTTTCTTTGTTTGAATTTTACAATCATATTATTATTTCAGCTTAATATCCAATGAATAAAAAAACACTCTTGTTCGGAATTGTTGCAGTGTCACTGCTAGTATGGTTGTCTTTTTCATATAGTGTAGAAACTCCAGTGGAGCCTATTGAGCATATGGAAGCTGATTTTGAATTTGTTAGTAATCCAGAAAAAGTAGTTTCAGAATATGAAGCTGGGAGTGACATGCAAAAAAGATTGGATGCAGCAATTAAGAAAAATCCAGAATGGGCAAGGTTAGTTAGAAATAAGAAAATGGCAGTTGGTCTTGTTGACTTAAGCGATGAGAATATTGCTAAATATGCTTATGTAAATGGTCAGCACATGATGTATGCTGCTTCATTACCTAAAATAGCGGTACTTCTTGCAGCAGCAGATGCGATTGACTGTGGTGAAATGCAATTTAAAGGTGAAGTAAAAAAAGATATGCAGTTGATGATTGCTAAATCAAACAATGCTGCCACTACTAGAATGATCGATAGATTGGGTTTTAAAAAGATAAAAAGTGTATTGACATCTGCAGAAAATAAATTTTATGACTATGCTAAAGGTGGCGGTCTTTGGGTAGGAAAGCGATATGCCGCAGCTGGTAAAAGAATGCCAGACCCAATGAAAGGCCTTTCTCATGCCGCTACAGTTGAGCAAGTTTGTAGATTTTACCACAGATTATATAATGACGATTTAGTAAGCGAGAGAGGATCAGAAATCATGAAGTCATGTCTAGTCGACCCTCAGTTACACCACAAATTTGTTAATTCATTAGACAAAATTGCTCCTAATGCTAAAGTATATAGAAAATCAGGTACTTGGAGAAACTACCATGCAGATTCAGCTCTTGTAGTTGGTGAAGGAGATAGAAAATATATCCTTGTAGCTCTTATTGAAGGTAATAATGGTAGTCAAATATGCAAAGACCTTGTTTATACTGCTGAGAAAGTACTAGGCTTAGGTAAAGTAAAAGTAGCTTATCCTTAGTAATAGTAAATTGTTTATAGTTAATCAAGCAGGTATGATGGCACTCACATTGCTTTAATCCATGTAATTTAATTCTAAATATTTACCTGTATTGAAAGGCTCGATCACTTCAATATCTTAAAGACAAAATAAGAAATCATTTCTTCCAAATCGATTTTACTTTTATCACAATGTTTGATATCCGTCAACCTAGGAAGGTGCTGTGAAAAATATATTTGGTTGTTAGACATTTCAAATATATTACTAGCTAAACTCCTCTTGTACGGAAACTTTGGATTGACACCCTCAATAATTTTAGCCACTTTGCTTACTAGGTCCTTAAAGCTTAAAAACAATCCATTCTTGTTCTCAATATCGACAGAAGTAGTGTGATAGACTTTTGAACTTTCTTTTATTATAATTTGGTGCAATAGGTTTTCATTAATATAGCTCGTGAGTGGATTCTCTGTCGAAGCATTTACTATATTGTGTATTGCTACCTTTAATTGATCTTTTGGATTATTTAGGTTTTTTGTATTTAAATCAATTAGATATTCCACCCACTCCCAATACCAAGAAGTTAGAAATAAGAGTAACATGTGTTTGTTGTCAAAATAGCGATAGATTGATGCTTCGGTTGATTCAATTTTAGCAGCTAATTTTTTAAAATTGAAAGACTCAATTCCTAATTCATTGATTAGGATAATACTCTGTTCTAAGATCTTTCTTCCTAATTCTGTGTCCTGGGGATCTTTATTAAAAAGACTTTCATTCAGCTGAAACCTAATGCCTACAACCATTTTTTTAGAATATAATTAAATTATAACCCAAAAGTAAAACAATTTTTAAATATAATTGTACTATTTGGCATGATAGTAATACTATCATTAAATTATTTGTTTATATTTGCACTTAAATTAACTACTTAAATTGAGATTTATATCTTTCATGTTATTCCTATCCATCATTCTCTTTACTGAAGTAGTAGTAAAGACCAGTATCTTTTGCGATGGAAGTGAGTTAGTTGAGTCCATAGGTGAGGATACATCAGAAAAGCAAGCAAAGAAAGCTACTACTGAGTATTATTCTAATTTAATGAGATTGTCGTTTTACGACAATTGTTTTTATCACGATAGAAGCTTGTCGTCCGTAACATTTAGTTTTGAGACATTTGCTTTTTCTCAGATAATAATTGAGATTCCAATCCCCCCTCCAGAAAGTTTAGTTTAAGTCTTTATTTCATTATTCTAACAAGGTTATTACCAGAATTCTTTTTAAATCTCATTTTATTAATTAAAATGATTTTTGAGTTTCAACAATAATCTATTGAAACGTCTAAGACAAAATATAAAGTTTAGAATTAAATATTCTACCTTTATAACATCATATAAATAG
>JBBKVK010000339.1:0-3781 GCA_037968395.1 Saprospiraceae bacterium
CTCATATAATCTTTAAATCTACTTCCGTTTTTCTCTGAATATACTATTGAAAGAAACTTTTTTCCATCAATATTAGTCACTTCTACTATTTCAGACGTAGGAATTGTGACTGGGTTACCTTTTCCGTACACAAAATTTAAAGAAATATCTGCCTTGGTGCCTAAGGATCTCGATATGTTGCCATTAAACATATGTGTTCTATCATATTTATAATCAAAAACTATACCATTATTCAAGTCTTCAAAATCTCTGTTCGATTTACTAAGCGTATAATTGAAATTAAAGTTCGTTTCTCCAAACCTTTTTAAGATATCAATCTCAATACCATATGCTAGTCCATTGCCTCTCGGAATTGAGTTTTCCCAATTATTTATTGAATTATTGAAAGGAATATTTTCACCTTCATTTAGTGAAATTATATTCTTCATGATCTTGTAATAGCCTTCTATATTTATATCAAAAGTTTTATCAACATTAAATAATGTGCCAATAGACATCAGCCAAGCATCTGCAGGATTTAATCGATCTGTAGAAGTAACCCATAAATCTGAAGGGAAGCCAAGTTGATTATTTGATAATACCTGGTTGTACTGTCTCATTTTGGATACAGACGCTTTAAAACTTGTAAAATCGCCACGAACCAAGTATGATAATCTTGGTTGAATTGATAGATATGATTTATTGTTGACAGTAAAGTAACTATTATGAACGCCAAGATTTAATTGAGCATTGCCAAAATTTAATTCATTAGCTATAAAGAACTGAAATTCTGAACTTTGAATTCCAACAGCATCAACTCCTATGTCTAAATCATTTTTTTCTAAAATATCAGGATAAATTAGTCCATCTTTAATATTATTTTTATAAACTGCTTTAGGTACAAATTGTTGAAAATCGGCGGCTATGCCTGTCCGTAGTGTATATGTCTGTGATGCCATGAAATCGATCTCGTATCGACCACCTATGTTAGAAATATTAGAAACCTCAAGATCTGCATTATAGATCTCGCTTGTTGTAGAATCAGTGTTTATGTTATAGCTTTCGAAATTGAAAGAATTATACTTCCACTTGCTTGAATACCCTATTAATCTAGAAAATGTTTTATTGCTAAGTCTTGAGTTCAAATGAACGGAAACAAGCTCATTTCCCCAGTCAATATTATTTCTATCTATGTCCTCAAATAAGGAACCTTGGACCTCCTTTTGTGAGTCTTTGTAATTACTAAAGTTGTCATTTCCCTTATAATAACTTAAAGATAAGGTGTTAGAACTATTTAATCTAAAATTCAATTTAGCATTTAGATCGTAAAACTTATAGGAAGCCTCACCTTCATCACCATTAATGTCATATTGGTATTTGCTTAATGATTTTATCCAAACATCAGCAAAAGTCCTTCGATAAGAAACTAAGAATGATGCCTTATCCTTTAGGATTGGACCTTCTAGAGTCAATTTAGATGCCAAGGTGCTTAGTCCCAGTTCCCCTTTAATTTTTTTATAATCACCTTCTCTGGTTCTAATATCAAGGACTGAAGACAGTTTGCCTCCATATTTACTAGGAAAATCAGATTTGTATAAAGTGGCATCTTGGATAGTATTACTATTAAAAATAGAAATTAAGCCTAATGCATGCCCAGTATGGTGTAATGGCACTCCATCTAATAGTATTTGGTTTTGATCATAAGATCCTCCTCTTACACTTAACCCCCCAAAGCCATCAGCTCCAGTAGAAACACCTGATGACATTCCTATTAATCTGTAAAGATCTGACTCCCCTCCTAAAAATGTTGCATGGTTTAAATGAGCTTTGTCGTATTTTTCATTGCCAATGGTTTCGGCAGATTCTTGATTATTTGAATCAGTAATAATTATTTCATTAAGTTCATTGATATTTTCCAATTCAATGAGTTTTCTGGTGTCTTCTCTTAAGAAATCTTCAAATATAAAATTTTTATAACCAACAAAAGAAACTATAAATTTGTATTGTTTACGAGGTAGGGTTATACTAAAAAAGCCATTTTCATTTGCAGATGTACCGATTTCTGATTTATTATCGTAAATAGTAGCATATGGTAAGGTTTCTCCTGATTTTTTATCTTTTATAAAACCACTAAGTATTATTGTTGCTTTATAATCTTCTGATCTCTTATTAATGATTACAATATTTTCACCTATAACCTCATAATCCATTCGAAATGGATCAAGGATGACTTTTAATAGAGATCCAATTTTTTCATCTTTAACTTGAATCTTTATTTTTCTAGTAGTATTAAGTTTGTTTTCGGAATATATAATATTAACGCCTGAAATAGCTACTAAGTCTGAAAGTACTTGAGGTAGATTCTTATTTATGGATGTATATGAAACAAGCACTTGGTCAGGCTGTGTAGTCTGAGCAGTCGCAATTTGGACACAAATTAAAAATATAATTAAAAATAAGTATTTCAAGCAAAAGATATTTGCCTATGGTTATGCAATTATTGTACCGAAATAAATATTTAGTTGCAAGACAATCTAGAAACCTGATACACCGATGGTTCAGTTTCATTAAAAGAAGCGTTAAATGTAGTAGAAAGAATGGTAATAATATCCGCTAATCCTACATTTTTTAATGATTTAGAAGTAAATAAACACTTAGTAATATCATTTCTTCCTAAAACAGAAAAAGTTACTTGGTATTGTGATTCTAAATCTGATAAAACTTTAGGTAGTGGGGTGTTGCTAAACTCTAGTAATGGCTGATAATATGATTCAGTTGAAAAAGATATATTTTCATGCTTCTCAAAAGTACCATCGGTACCAATCACAACACTTTCCCTGTCCTGTATTAATATTTGTTGTTTATTTTGCTCAACCTTAACTGTTCCTTCTAGTACTTTTATTTCTTTTGATTTAGCATTTGCATTAACTGAAAAGGTTGTCCCTAAAACTGTTACTTTCGTATCATTAGCGTTTACAATAAATGTAGAGCCTTGGTTCTTTGCTACTTCAAAGATAGCTCTTCCTTTTAGGGCTATTTCTCTAGTATTGAAATCACTTGGATAAGTAATTTCTGAATTATTATCAAGATAAACCTTACTTCCATCAGATAATGACACTATAGCGCCATCAGAAAAATTGTGTGTTGTTAAACCAGTGTTTGAAAAAATGTTAATAGCTAATAGGCCAAATATGAATATTGCTGCAATAGCAGAAAACATATACCTCCAATTTATAGAATATACTTTAATTTCGTTACTTTTAGTAGATGCTAATTTTATTACTTTAGGAGGGTTTGCTTTTAATAGGAAATCAGAATAAGCTTTAGATTGGTCAAATGCTAATTCATTTGCGTTTCCAGCTTGTACCCAATCACTTTTTATTTGCTCATGCAATGACAATATGCTAGCATCCACCAACAAATTGTTTAGTGTGATAGCTTCTTGATTACTAAGCTCATTGACTAGTTGTTTGTGAGTTAGTATATAAATTTCATTCTTTTCTCCCATCTGTATGGACATTAATGTTTACTATGTGTACTACTATGACAATTCAAATTAAGAATACCCCTATTTAAATATAAAAAAATAAAAATATAATATTTTAGTTAAATGCATTTCTAAGTATTTTCAGTGCTTTTGATATTTGATTTTCAACTGTTTTAATTGATATATCTAAATCTTCAGAGATCTCTCTATACGATTTTTCCTCATATCTACTTAAAGCAAAAACCGTTCTACATTTTGGAGGCAACTGTAATATTATTGAATCAATTTTTTTTGTAACCTCTAAACCAATTAGGT
>JBBKVK010000340.1:0-2651 GCA_037968395.1 Saprospiraceae bacterium
TTCTTTAAGTCACATATTAAATTACGTAACTAATCATAAACAAGTTAGGCAATATTATGAGAAAAAATAGTGCAATCATTTTATTCTGTTTTATATCTTCTTTTTTCAGTGCTCAAACACAACAGAATTTGCTCGATTTATCACCTCTAGAAAACTCAAAAATTGTATTGTTGGGAGAACAAACTCATTTTGATGGTGCTGCATTCGACAAGAAAGTTGAAATCATAAAACAGCTACACGAAAAACTCGGTTTCAACATAATCGTTTTTGAAAGCGGAATGTATGACAATTATAAAGCGCAGCAGTTTTATGAAACTAAAAAAGAAAACATCTCTATTTACAATCAAAGTATGTTTTCTATTTGGACTGAAACATCAGCTTTTAAAGACTTATTGGATTACGTTGAAAAATATCCAGAAATGAAAATCCTGGGTTTTGATAATCAAGAATCTACTTTTTTCAAAGAATACTTTATTCCCGATTTAAAAAATCTCTTAAATCAAAATATGATAAAGGTATCAAATAAAGTGTATACCCAATTAGAAAAAACTCTGGTGTATCGCGATTTAGATGCTTATATAAGCAACAAAAAAGATTCTTTGGAACTTTACCAAACCTTTGATACTATTAAAAGTCATTTATCAAAAATTAAAGGAGATAATCTTGATACCAAAATGATTAGGCAAGCCTTCAAAAGTGCCATTTCAGATTTTGATTTTGAACTCAAATTGGCACAAAAGGAAAAAGTGTATCTGCAAAATCCAAGGGATAAACAAATGGCGGAAAATTTAATATTTCTGCAAGAACAATATCCAAATGAAAAATTAATCGGTTGGGGAGCAAGTTATCATTTTGCAAATAAGCTTAATGATTTTGAGTATACAAAAATCACAGAAAACTATGTTACAGAACTACATAAACAAAATGAGTCATTGACAAAACATAGTCAAACCACTTTAGAAGAAAACATAAACAGCATCAAAGAGTTGAAATATGCCATAACAATGGGTAAATTACTAAAAGAGCACTATGGCAAGGATTTGTATAGCATAGGTTTTACTTCATATAGCGGCAACTATTATGGTGCTGACAAAGTTGAATTCCCAATTTTGCAGCCACCAAAAAACAGTTTAGAATCTGTTCTGTTTGAGCAAAATTATGAATCACAATTAATCGATACTAAAGCGTATTCTCAAAACGATTTTTATACGTCTGTATTGGGATATTTACCAATATATGCCAATTGGAACAACGTGTTTGATGGCATTTACTACATTCCAAAAATGTACCCGCCACAATACAGAAATTATGATGAGACTTTAAACACAATTTTCATTACCCAAGACTTCAATTTCAACGGTCACGTAAAAGAAAGTGAATCAAACGAACCAATTCCTTATGCAGATGTCTATTATTCATCGAGTAATAAAAGCTCTATAACAAATGGTAATGGTCAATTTAGTATTTCAAAAAATGAAAACACAGATGGTTATCTGGTATTTTCAAGTTTTGGTTATAAATCTGACTCTCTACGAGTAAATACCATAAAATCAAAAAGACCGATAGAAATAAAATTACAGAAAACCCCAAATACAATAGTTTTGAATGAAGTAGTTATAAAAGGCTCAAAAACACTTAACGCAGAAGAAATCCTCAAAGCAGCAGAGAATAAAATTGAGGATAATTACGTGCAAACACCATTCAATCAAGATTTCTTTTACAAGGTTCAACAATTCAAAAATGATACTTTAGTCTTTAATGAAGAATCAATTATTGAAACATATTTCAAAAAAGGGAATAGTGGTACTAATAATCCCGAAAACAACATTTATGGTAATGTTTTACAATTAAGAAATACTACGAACAATTTCAGCACCAAAAAACACAGTGGCATTGGAAATTTATGGCCAGTTATTATCAGAGATATTATTTTAAGCAAAACTAACGTTCTATACCGTACGTCAAGCTATGAATTAAAAAAAGAAGAATCTGTAGAATATGATGGCAAACAAGTCTATAAGATAAGTTTTATAAATACTTCGCCTGGTTCATATTCAACAGGTTATGGCTATCCGTCGCCATTAGCGTCAAGTGGAATTATATATGTTGATAAACAAAATTTTGCGATTTTATATTATGAGCATTGTGTTACAAGAGAAAAATATATTCCAAAACGGTCTAAACAAAAAATTCAAGGTTTTCATAAAATTGTGCAATCTTACAAAGAAGTCAATGGTAAATATTTTATAAATCTGTTCAAGGTTATATATAAAACCAATTTTTATGCTGTATCTGATGATTCATATTTAAGCAGCTCATATTTTGTAAATAATTTGATGTCTACAGATATTGAAATCCAAAATGTAAAAACAATAGAACGACCAATTTTTGACATAAAACAAAACGTTATATTAGATGAGAAAACAGACTTTTGGAATCAAAATGTTTTCTATATTGAGGATAACGTTTATGAATTTGACGATTGTGAATAAAAAACGTGTGGTAACACCGTGTATAAACCATTGCTGCGTCTGTGTTTATCTGGAAAATTCTTGAGAATTTTCCAGCGTAGTTTTGTGTCTTTAATGGTTCGGGCTTTCACACGCAACGGTCCATACACAACAACGTTAGCAGCAACCAAATAAAAACAC
>JBBKVK010000341.1:0-6359 GCA_037968395.1 Saprospiraceae bacterium
CTTTTATAAAGTTCTTATCCGTATTTTACAATATGATTCTATCTTTTTTATACATACTATTCCTAATAGGTGGTTTTCCAAGCAGCAGTGAACCACCTGAAACAATAAAGAAAGAAATCATCACAAAAATCAATGATTTAAGGGAAAAGGGCTGTTATTGTGGAAAACGATATTATGCCCCAGTTAAGCCACTCAAATGGGACTCAAAGCTGTATGAAAGTGCTATGAATCATGCTAAAGACATGAGTGAAAATCGATTTTTTGATCACTATTCATCAAATGGATTAAACATTGGACAAAGACTAGATAAGTTTGGATATTATTGGCAACAAGCGGGAGAAAACCTTGGAGAAGGCCAAACATCATTTGATGAAGTCATGAGAGACTGGATAGCTAGCCCAACCCACTGTGAAATGCTAATGAATCCTAAGGTAGACGAAGTAGCAGTTGCTAAGTATAGACAATTTTGGGTACAACATTTTGGCAAAAAAATACCTCCTGGCGCAAGAAGAGTCAAATAGTCACTCTTTCCAATTAAAAAGGCCAAACATGTGCTTTTAATAATCCACTAGTTGTAACTCCCACTCTCACCTTCACATTATTATCTGTTTGCATATAAAGACCAGTATTTGATGTACTAAACATTAAATCATTGGTTTCACTAACTTTTAACATTGGTAAAGGTAGTATCTCTGCATAAAAATAAAGATTTGCATCAATTGACAACTTATAATATCTAGTATTTGGTGACTTCAGAATTAGCCCATTCAGCGTATTATTAATGTCTATATCACTATTGATCAGTTTAGTTGTATAACCATTTGGAGTATATGGTTGTACCGTAATAGATCCTGTGACATCTACTTGAACCTTGTGATAACTTCCAATAGAGTCCATAAAAACCACACCAGATGCTGCATTGTCAATGACTAAATCAGCAGATTGGATTTCTACTTTTGGAGGCAACAACTTAAATGTATATAAACCAGTACTTAGATCTGAAGCTACTATACATCCAGATTCGAAATAAGGATATATTCCCCAGCACCCTTGATATCCACTATAATTTGTGTTGGCAGGGTAAGTATCATAATGAGAGACTAACTTAGGATCTTCCTTTTCACTTATATCCCAAACTTGGACACCGTCGTGATAATAAGAAATGTACAAAGAGTCTCCTTTAATAAATGGATTATGAGGTCTATTAAGTGTTGGGGCACCAGGTATATTTGGCTGTGAAAAGTCTCCCTTTTTTTGAATATTGTAGTTAGCGTCTATTTTGAAAATATCAATTGGAATTCCAGTTGGTACTTCATAAGCAACATAGGCATATTCAGAGTTTGGGTCTTTCCAAGAGCTGTGATTATAAGAAGTAGAATTTGTATATGATGTCAAATCAATGATATTGCTCGGATTAGAAACATTGTATATTCTATATCCATCATACCCATGTGATGCATACGCTATACTATCTTTCACATATATGTCGTGAATATAATTAGGTACACCAGGCCCAAAGTCTTTTGAAATCAAATGTATAGGGTTTGCAGGATCTGTAGCAATGTCATAGATAATCAAATCTATGCCTCCATTGGCTCCAACTACATATAACCGACCAGTAGATTCCTCAATATAAATATTATGAGCTCTATTAAAATGAGCATTACTTTGTGTAAATACACCAGTCGTTAGATTGATGATCTCTAGCCCTTCATTATTACAAGCACCCCCATCACAAATACCGTATGCAAAGTTTTGGTAGGTTTTAAAATCCCTCCATACAACGTTGCTCCCATCTACATAGAAAGTATCAATTACAGGATTCTTACAATCATTAACATTTACAATATTGATAGCTCCTGAACTCCCGATGATGGCAAATTCATTCCCAACAGAATCGGTATATCCCCAAATGTCACTGTAGGCGTTACCTGTCATTCCAGTAAGGTTAGCTAATTTAGTCATGTTGAGCGAATCTTGCCCTATTGACATGCTAATTGAATACAAGAACCAAATTGTTATGTGAATACACTTCATTATATATAAAAGTCTAATAATACTATGGAACGATAAGGCACACAAAATTACTACTTAATTTTTACATTATAAAAAATCTATGCAAATGATTTTGTCTGCTATAATAAATGAAGGTATAAATATATAAATTGTAATTATTGCCTCTTTTGACTACATTTGCACAAACAGTAAATTCAAAAAGATGGCAGAAAAAAAACTATTCCTATTAGATGGTCATGCTTTAGTATATAGAGCACATTTCGCTTTTATTAATAGACCACTTATCAATTCAAAAGGTGTTAATACTTCTGCTATTACTGGATTTGTAAGGACACTTTGGGATTTAATGCAAAATCAAAAGCCAACCCATATAGCTGTTGCATTTGATCCAAAAGGAGGTACCTTTCGTAATGAAATGTACCCAGAATACAAAGCACATAGAGATGCCCAACCAGAAGATATCGGGATAGCGATACCCCATATTATTGACATTCTTGCTGGGTTTAAAATACCCATGATTTGTATTGATAATTATGAAGCGGATGATGTAATTGGTACAATAGCTAAGCAAGCAGAGAAGGAGGGTTTTAAAGTATATATGGTGACGCCAGATAAAGATTATGGGCAGCTAGTATCGGAAAATGTCTTTATGTATAAACCTTCTAGATCGGGTAATGGGGTAGAAATACTAGGAGAGAAGGAAATAAAGGAAGTTTGGGGAATTGATAGAATTGATCAAGTAATAGATTCCCTTGGTCTTATTGGTGATTCTGCCGACAACATCCCTGGCGTACCTGGAATTGGTCCTAAGACAGCAGTCAAATTATTGGAAGAATTTGGCAGTATGGAAAACATTCTAGCAAATGCTGATAAAGTCAAAGGCAAAAATGGGGAAAGACTTAAAGAATTTGCTGATCAAGCAAGACTCTCAAGAGAACTAGCAACCATTAAATTAGATGTGCCAATCCAATTTAATGCTAAAGAGTATAACATTGATCCAATGGACAAGGAGGTTTTAACATTAAAATTTCAAGAACTAGAATTTAGAACTTTAGCTACACAAATCTTGGGAGAAGAACCAAATTTTGCAGGGACTCAAGGGTCTCTTTTTAGCAATCAACCTACAAAATCGTCTTCATCAGAACCTAGGTTTGCACCTGCTAAGGAAGTAGAATATGCAGTGGTAAAGAAGAATATTACCAATACTCCTCATGACTATCAATTAGTAGACACAAAAGAAAAAAGGACTCAATTAATAAAGACCTTAAGTCAACAGAAAACCATTTCATTTGATACAGAAACGACGGGCATAGATGCTCATATTGCAGAGTTGGTGGGTATGGTATTTTCATTTGAAAAAGGTAAAGCATTCTATGTACCAATTCCAGAGGATCAAGACGAAGCTAAATCTATAGCAGCTGAATTTAAAGAACTTTTAGAATCAAAAGATAAATTATGGGTAGGTCAAAACATAAAATATGATGCCATAATGATGAAATGGTATGGTGTAGACATGAATGGTCCATACTTTGATACAATGATAGCTCATTACCTTTGTGAGCCAGATTTAAGACACAAACTTGACTATATATCAGAAGCATATCTGAAATACCAAATGGTGCCTATCGAAGAATTAATAGGAAAGGGTAAGAATCAACTTACAATGCGGGATATAGCAATTGAAAAAGTAAAAGAATATGCAGGAGAAGACGCTGACATCACGTTACAATTACATCCTGAAATGGAGAGCCTACTTAAAGATTTGGATGTTACTAAAGTATTTGACACCATTGAGATTCCTTTAGTTAATGTGCTAAGAGATATGGAGTATGAAGGTGTCCGATTAAATGCTGCTTTTTTAGAAAGTTATTCTAAAGACTTAGAAAAATTAATTTATGATACTGAAAAAAGTATTTTTAAAAAAGCAGGAGTACAATTTAATGTTTCATCCCCGTCACAAGTAGGACAAGTCTTATTTGAAAAATTAGAAATTCCGTACCGTTGGAGAAAAAACAGTTCAGGATCTTACTCGACCGATGTAGAAAAACTAGATGAGTTGTCAGTAAATCATCCAATCGTAGCAGAAATATTAGAATATCGAAAATATTCGAAGCTTAAGTCAACTTATGTGGATTCCTTACCAAAGCAGATTAACCCAAGGTCTAATAGAATACACAGTAATTTTAATCAAGTAAGAGCAGCAACTGGAAGATTGGCAAGTGATAATCCGAACCTACAAAACATCCCAATTAAAAATGATGCTGGAAGAGAGATTCGTAAAGCATTTGAGCCTAGAGATAGTGATCATATATTACTAGCAGCCGATTATTCCCAAATAGAAT
This sequence comes from Saprospiraceae bacterium, assembly GCA_037968395.1. Taxonomy (GTDB): domain Bacteria; phylum Bacteroidota; class Bacteroidia; order Chitinophagales; family Saprospiraceae; genus JADKBO01. The sequence goes on from JBBKVK010000341.1 coordinate 4,359, forward strand.
TAAGGTTGATAGCTGAGATTAGTAATGACGAGGCAATGTTAGAGGCATTTATCGCAGGTAATGATTTTCACAGAGCAACTGCTGCAAAAGTTTTTGGAGTACCCTATGATGATGTTACAGCTGATCAAAGAAGGTCTGCTAAGACGGTTAATTTCTCAATCACATACGGGGCTGGAGCTACTAACCTTTCAAGGCAATTAGGAATTTCTAGAACTGAAGCTACTGATTTGATTACCAATTATTTTACCCAGTTTAATGGTCTTAAAAGGTATATGGATGACACCATAGAATTTGCACGAGAGAATGGATATGTTATTACTTTAATGGGCAGGAAAAGATTGCTAAGAGATATTAATTCTAGGAATGGTTTAATCAGGAGTAATGCCGAAAGAGTTGCTATTAATACGCCTATACAAGGAACTGCTGCAGATCTGATTAAGATTGCCATGATCAATATTCATAAAGCATTAAAAGATGCAAAACTAAAATCTAGATTGATTTTGCAAGTGCATGATGAATTGGTGTTTGATGTCTATAAGCCAGAACTAGAGCAACTAAAGGTAATGGTGAAAGATTTAATGACAAATGCCATGCCTCAACTCAAAGTCCCAATTTTAGTTGAAATGGGTACTGGAAATAATTGGTTGGAGGCACATTAATTTACGAAAACTGATTAGTTGTTGAGCTTTTGAGATTCTGTTTTGGAACAACTTTTTTTGTTTATCGGCTTCGCATCGGTTTATAGGGTCTTCGACCGCTTGTTTATTCGTTTAGGAAGCAGATTAGTTGATAAAAAGTATCAAATATCCATTTCAAAAAGCTGTTGCAAGTCAATCTAGGAGCGAAATTCTCCTTTTATGATTTAGGTGAATTTCAAGAATATAAATGGTGCAGAGCACCTAAATATCTACAGAATATTAAATTATATAAGAAAATTTGAGGTACAGAGTACCGTTATAGAAAGATGATAAGAAATATCTACAGAATATTTATATTTTTCTAGTCCATTTAGAATACCTTACTAGCTATTGAGTCATTATTCCCTGCAAATTTATTCAAAATTAAGCAGTTAAATACTCTTTTAGAGAAATACCTATGAGATGTGTCCAGCCTTCTTCAAAGTTTTTCCTTGCTAAATCTTTATTGTCAAGTGAGAAAGATTCAAGGCTTGAATGAGTAAGTTTCACTCTAGTACTTTTATCTTCTTCAAAAAGCTCAAAAGAGACAGTTGTATAGCCAAGATGTCCTTCATAAGTCCAACTATATTTTAGAATTTTATTAGGTACAACCTCTATTATTTCACATAGATGGATGTATTGTTTATCTGGCCTCGGGCCTCCTGGAAAACTGAATTCGAATCCAACTTCTGGGGTGAAACCTGGTAGGTCAAATACCATTGTTTCATCTGATCATTTATGGTAATTGCCTCCTAAATTTTTGCGACTGGTATCTGAAATGTTCTTTCAACAATTAGTGGATTAGTATTCATTTTATGTTCTCAAATGATTTTGAATAAAGTTAGAGTTTTTTCCAAAATACAACTTTGTCATCGCCTTCATCCCAAAAATCAGGTATAGAAGCTTCGAGTCTATAGTTAGATTTTAGATAAAATTTTCTAGCAGGCATCAAAGCAGTTGTACTTGAAGTTTCGACTATTAAAATTCTTTGTCCAGCATTTTTGAGTATATTTTCAATATATGCCATCATAGATGTACCAACTCCTTTATTTTGAAAATTATTCTTAACACCAATAGCATATAGATTATAAGTGCCATTTGTAAATTTCATTGGAGCACAGTAAGCTATTGATATTATTTCGTCATTGATTTCAGTAGTAAACCAAATATCTTCAGTATTAGGGTTTTCAAAGTAGTCAGCAATCATATCTCCCAAGTATTCAGAAGGAAATAGCTCACAGTTATCAAGAACACTTTTCAGTGAAGCTAAATCCGATTTTTTTATTGATCTGGTTTCCAAACGTTATATATATAAGTTGTTAAT
>JBBKVK010000342.1:0-2965 GCA_037968395.1 Saprospiraceae bacterium
ACATAACATTAAAGTCTAATAGTTGTGCTGCAAGCCGACGATTAGACTTTGTTGAATGAAGCGGAACCAGACTTAACTATGGAATTTGAATATTCTGAGATTTCAGGTTAGAAGTCAACAATGCAAGAAAGCATGATGAGAAATCTGTCGACAGGACTTTAGTGATAATTAAATTGATTAGACCTTACTACTTTTAATAAGAAATAATTCGTTTTAGAGCTGATTTTGTTCATTTTGGGCATAGCAAAGCCAAGGCATGTTAGTGCTAATAGACTGATTATTTAAATTGCTCAAAAGGATTAGATTGGAACGGGGGGTCTTTGTTTCCTTGTTTTGATTCGAATGTGTGGAGGTGTCCAATATTACAATGAGAACAAAGGTTACTTTGCTCACCAAATAGTCTCGTAAGAGTTTCGATTTTTCGTTCTTTCCTATCTAGTAGCAATACCATTTTATGTCCTAAAGCAAGCCTAGCTTTATTGATATCCTTTAGCTTTGAGGCATTAGAAGTAAGCCCATACTGCCTTATCTTTCTAAAACCAGGCTCCAAAATGTGGAGGCAAAACCTTTGAATAAACTTATGAGTAGGCAAAGACATTGTCTTTTTAAGAGCTCGATCTGTATAGTCTTTGTACTCAAAAACGACAACTCCTTTATCGATAGATTTAATTCGATGATTGGTGATAGCTACTCGGTGAGAATATCTTGCCAAATAGCCTACGACATGGTTTACATTAGAAAACGGTTTTTTGGTATAGACCACCCAATCCTTTGAATAGAGTGAATTTATCAGAGCTTTGATGTGAGTAGAATCATCTTTTGGAAGTTTTAACTCGTTATTTAAAAGAGCCTTTTTAAGATGTTGCATAAAAAAACCTTTGAATAACTTGTTCATAGCCAAGACAGGAAAGAGGAAGTTCCCATTTCCACGTTTAGGAAACTTCCACTTACCCTGTTTGTCCAATCCGCCATTAGGCACAATGCAGTGAAGATGAGGATGCAGATTAAGCTTCTGAGACCAAGTATGTAATACCATAGTAGCTGCCGACTTAGCACCGAGCCATTTGTCATCATTTGCCAAGGTGTTGATGGTATGCCAAGCAGCCTTAAAGAGGAGGTTATACATCCACTTTTGATTGTAAATGCAAAGGGTATTGAGTTGATGCGGAAGAGTAAAAACGACATGGAAATATGCCACTGGCAAGAGCATGTCCTCCTGTTGAATGATCCACATCTCTTTATTGACACCTTGACACTTAGGGCAATGCCTGTTTCTACAACTGTTATAGCTGATCTTAGTTTTACCACAGTGATCACACCCATCCGTATGGCTTCCCAGAGCAGCAGTACGGCACCTTCTGATCGCATCTAAGGTTTTCACATGATGAGTAAGGTGGTTGTGCTTGGTAGAGCTTGTTAAGTACTTATCTAAGATGTGGGCTACCTCATAAGTAGGCCTAAACATCTATTGAGGAAGATTGTCAAACGGCGATAAATCTGAACTGTCAGGAATGAAAGCATACTTTAGATAATTGAGCGTAGTAGAAATGTGAGTATGCCCAAGTAATTTCTGTAATCTAAAGATCGAACCACCATAGTTAAGATAATGAACAGCGAATGTGTGCCTAAATGAATGAGGAGATATTTTCTTTCTAATACCAGATCGCTTGACCACTTCTCTTACAATATGTTGACCGCCTCTTAAAGAGAGGGGTTGTTCGATATTATTGTAGTTTTCAATTAGAGTGTCCTTGGGTAGTCGGCCCATTGTTTGGCAGTATTGCTTGATTACTTCTCTAAGCTTGCGGCCATAATAGACAACCCGAGTCTTTTTGCCTTTAGAGTTACGAATTATAATGGAGCTATTTTGCTTATCAAAGTCAGACAGTTTGACTCTAATAAGTTCGCTGATTCGAATGCCAGTATCGTAAAGCATAGTAACTACAAGTTTTTGCCTCATATCTCTACCAGAATTAAAAATACGATTTAATTCATCAGAGGTCATAATCTCCGTATCGTATTTTTGGAAACGATGATTTGGAATTTTGGTAACAAGGTCAAGCCTGTTAACGACTTCTCTGAAGTAATATTTAAGGGAACAGATTCTAAGATTAAGAGTAGAAGAGCTATAATTCATAGTTTCCTTGAGAAATACTAAGAATGATTTGATCTCATGCACTGTACACTCTTCAGGTAATTTTTCATAATGCAGGATTAAGATTTTAACGCCTCTCACATAGTTGATTCTAGTAGCGAAGGCATTATTAGCAATGGACATATGGTCGTCCATTCTTTGTAAAGCTTGATCAAATTTTACAATTCCAGTAGGTTTAAAACTTTTTTTTGCATAATTTTATATTTAAATGAATTTAAGCTCCTAAGTTAATGCTTTTTGCAGAGCTGCGACGAAGGAGCTTTGTTCAACAATGTACATGACGATCATGTCGGCTAAACGCCGCCACGACGCATGTACTCACCGTTGTGTCACATTAAAAAACAAATAAAATTAAAATGGACAATTTAAACAAACCAAAAACATTTAAAGACATAGGACTAAAGTGGGTTGAAGATAGACTGTGTCCAAATTGCGGACAAGGATTATGCCATACTAAAGCAACCGCAAAACAAACTTATCAAGGGGCAAGTATTGATTGGTTTATACACTTATCTGTTTACAATGAATTTTGTACAGATGAATGTGGAAACTATACTTTTAAGGGTACTTTTACACCGCCATTAGGTCTTGAAAGCCTAAAACAATATGACAAACTGTTTACCTCGGAAACGGAATGTGTAGAATACCTTTTTGTCACCTTCTATAATGTAGTATGTGTGAACTAACAATTAAACTGTTTACACCCATTACAAAAATCTTCTGGTGTAGGTGCTCTATGCATTCCATGTAAAGTATTTAAAATCCTAATTTCACCATATGTAATTATTTTATCATTTATAACCAAAAAAT
>JBBKVK010000343.1:0-20599 GCA_037968395.1 Saprospiraceae bacterium
ATATTACTACAAAGGGGAAGGTTCACAAAATATAAAATAGTAATTATTCATAATTAATTTCTTTTATTTGGCTGATGGTTAGTGGTTTTTGATTACTAAGATCTATGTTTTACTTCAAAGTTTAAAACATTATGAAACATAAAAGCAATGAGTAAGACAACTCTTTTTACTATTTATGCATATAAACATAAAAGATAGCTTGTATCTTTGTGCTGTAATGCATTATTAACTAAATTTTATACTAAAATGAATAAAGGATTTATACTCTTATTGTTGACAATATTCACTATTGGGATAGTGAATGCTCAATCAAGCAAGCAATACACGTTATTAACCAAGCAAACGGCTGATTGGTGCCCTAGATGTGGAGATTGGGGTTGGACATTTGCGAAAAATGCACTTACAGCTTTAGATGGCGAGAATGTAATATTCTGGGGAATGCATTTTTCAGGCGGATTAGCTACTCCAACATCCAAAGCTGTTGCAGAAAATTTTGATCTAGGATACCAGCCAGTGTTTTTTTTAAATCAAGATGACCAAGGTGTAACTAGTAGTAATGTGGCGGCTAAGGTTGCATCTGTCAAAGAAACTGTAAAATTATTAAATGGGTTTCCAGCATTATTTAAAGTAGGAGTCACAGCTTCGATTGATGGTAATAATAATATTACTGCAGACGCAAAAGTAAAGATTGAAGAAGGGACAGAATCTGACTATTACTTAGCTTTATATTTAATTAGAGATAAATTAGTAGCTTATCAAGCATCACAAGGTAATGCTGCAGTACATCCATTTTTACTAGACAACACCTTTTATGAAGGTAAGCCTTTTGGACAACTTGTCAATGATGGAAATACTATTGTGAGTGGAGATTTATTTGAATTTAACACTACCTTAGAAAAAGTGACACCTCATACAACTGATATTACAGACATGAAAGTAGCGGCTGTGTTATGGTATAAAGTAGGGGAAGAATATACTTTTATAAATGGTGACATCCAGCCTGTACAATTACAAAGCAGTGCTAATGAAGTAGATCAATTACAATTTACTTACTTCATCAAGGGAAATAACATTAATTTAAATTTTGAGGATAAAATTAGCAATGATGCTCAATTATCATTATTTGGTTTAGACGGTAAATCATACAATGTATCAGATCAAAACATAAATGAATTTTCACTATCAGCTAATTTGGGACAACTAGTTGCAGGGGCTTATATTGTAAGAATAATTGATGGTAACAAAGTTGGTAGCAGACAGATTTATATTGTAGATTAAAAACCACTTATAAATATCTGAATTTTTAGTTGCTTTAAGGTTTATAAAATGTCGTTAGGTATAAGAGCTTAACGACATTTTTTTTGAGACAAGGATGGTATTATTATCTACTCCAAACATTGTATTTTATGATAGCATAAATTGCTCTAAACCCATCTTTCCAGCTTATTTTTTTTCCTTCTGCATAAGTCCTTCCATAATACGAGATTCCAACTTCATAAATTCTAATATTTGGTATTCTAGCAACTTTTGCAGTGACTTCTGGTTCAAAACCAAATCTATGTTCTTTAAGAGCTAGATTTTTTATAATCGGAGCTTTCCACATTTTGTAGCACGTCTCCATATCTGTAAGATTGAGGTTTGTAAATGCATTGGAAATAAAGGTTAGGATTTTGTTTCCGATAGAATGCCAAAAAAACAAGATTCTATGAGGCTTGCCACCAACAAACCTAGATCCATAAACGACATCAGCAAAATCATCTAATATGGGTTGAAGGAGTAGGTTAAATTCATTAGGATCATATTCTAAGTCTGCATCTTGGATGACGATGTAGTCTCCTTTTGCTTCATTAATTCCAGTGTGTAAAGCGGCACCTTTACCCTTATTTACTTTATGTTTGTAGTATTGGATATTTAAATTGGGGTTATTCTTGATATATGAAAGAATGACTTCTTCTGTATTATCAAATGAGCAATCATTTACAATAATTAGCTCCTTGCTTATATTCTCAACAAGGTCAACGGTTTGTAGCTTGTCAAGTATCCTTGTTATGGTCTTATCCTCATTAAAGGCAGGTATTATTATCGAAAGTACTTGATTCATTTACTTTTTATGAAAGGTAACACTATTTTTGTGCCACAAAATTAAAATATATATCCTAATAATACTTTATAAAGGTTTAAACTTTTAAATCAAGATGCAGTTATTTAGTGATTATAATAAGAAGGGATAAAGTTAAAACAAGAAAAGCACATGAAATTTCACGATATAATAATAAAAGAAATCAAATTTGAAACGGCAGACACAATAATAATACATATGTCTATTCCCCCTGAATTAAAAAATGAATATGCTTTTATTCCAGGACAATACATTACTGTAATGGATCAAATCAATGACAAAGAAGTTAGAAGGTCTTATTCTATTTGTTCAGCTCCTTGGGAAGACACTTTGGCAATTGGTGTTAAGAGAGTACCAGGTGGATTACTTTCTACTTATATGCATAGCAACTATAAATCAGGAATGACAATAAAAGTATCTCTTCCAGACGGTAAATTTAAGATCAAAGCTGAAGAAGATTCAAATAATGACTATTATTTTATTGCTGCAGGAAGTGGAATTACCCCAATTATGTCTATGGTTGAATCTATCGTAGAACAAGAGCCTTTAAGTCGCTGCTATCTACTGTATGGAAGCAGAGATGAAAATAGTATCATTTTTAAAGATAGATTAGATACACTAATCAAAAAGTATGAAGGTCAGTTTGAGGTGACACATTCATTGAGTAGTCCAATAAAAACTAAGAAAAAAGGACTAAAAGGACTCTTTTCTGCTAAAAAAGCAAATTGGAGCGGAGAGACTGGGCGTATCACAAAAAGCAAAATAGAGAAATTTATTTCTAAACACCCAAAAATAGGAAATGAGGCCGTCTATTTTTTATGTGGTCCTGGTAATCTGATTGATGATTCTGAAAAAATACTTTTGAGTAAGGGTATAGAAAAGAAAGCTATTCATAGAGAATATTTTACTTCTTCATTAAAGAAAGAGAATAATGCTGTAATAAAAAGTTTTCAAGGAGAATCAAATATTCAAGTGAGACTCGAAGGAGAAACTTTTAACTTTAGCACAGATGGTAAAAACTCTATTCTAGAAGAAATTATTAATTTAAAAAAGAATCCACCATATTCTTGTACCAGTGGGGCCTGTTCTAGTTGTGTGGCAAAAGTTGTGTCAGGTACTGCAGAAATGGAAGTCTGTTATGCACTAGATGATGATGAAGTAGCAGCGGGATATATACTTACTTGTCAAGCAAGAGCAACATCTACAGACCTAAGTATAGAATTTGAATAGGGGTTAATTTAAAGTAATGTTTTCTATGACAATACTAGATCTAAAAGTTTACTATTTAGTCTACTAAGTACGTGATATGGTACTTGATGACTACCAAACGATCTAAATACCTTTTCAAATTGAGGAAACATACTTCCTTCAAAGTCATATACTGTATAGCCTTTTTTATGGCTATTGATGATAGAATAGTGTATTAATGCCTTAGTGATAGCAGATTCCTCCGAGCTTATATTACCTCTTCCTATAATAGGGAGAAAAGCAGTACTATTATCATATAACACGTACACACAAGCTATAACTTCACCACTATCTCTTTTAGCAACATATATACTACGATTTCCTTCTGATTTTAGTAACTGATCGACGTTAAGAAAAACCTCTTTTGAAAAATAGATCTCTGAGTCTTGCTTATTGTAACTGGATACTGCCAACTGATATACTTGCTCAGCGTCTTCACTTTCTAGTATTGATACGTTTTGAGGGAGGTTCTTTAATTCTGATCTAAGACTTGATGTATATCCACTTTTTAAGTCAGATATATTAGCAATATCTAATTGATAAGTGTAATGTGTAGACTGCTTAAAACCTCTCCAATAAAAAGGCAGCCAATTTGTTAATGAGGGGTTAGTTTTGACCTTTAGTATTCTTAGGTTTTTAGGGATTTGATCGATTAATTTAGAGATCACTTTTTTTTCAAAAGCAAGTTTACTTTCAGTTTTAGTTTGATTAATGGGGTAAAACAAGTGAGGGCCTAAAAAAGGTGAAAGTATGGGTTGTAGCATAAATTTCAAATGATACTTTTTATACACTATATATGGCCAAATACCAACGATCTCCTTGTTTTTCACCAAAGCTACATCCCAATTGCGACCTTCAGAAACAATATCCAACCATTTAGGTAACAAAAACAAAGGAATATAGCCTTCATATGACTTGACAAAATTAATGTATTCTTGCTTTGCGGTCATTGAAAAGAGATATAATTTGAAGGATTGACAGGAAGCCCATCATACCACAATTCAAAATGTAAATGAGGCCCAGAAGACAATGTACCAGTGTTGCCAATAATAGCAATTGCTTGTCCAGCACTTACTCGTTGTCCTGTTTTTACCAATAAACTAGAGTTGTGTTTATATGCTGAAATAATATTTTTAGGATGTTGAATATAAATCATATTTCCTGCCTCCACGGACCATCCAGCATAAACGACAACCCCATCTAATATTGTTTTTATTGGAGTATTTTTTGGGGCAAGGATGTCGATACCATAGTGTTCAGATTTGGGATCGTAACCCTTGCTAATACTACCATTAATTGGGATGGAAAATAAAAACTGGTTAAGTACCCCTGTCTTTGAAGTTTCAGATATATCTCTATTTACTACTATTTTTGTTGCTTCTTTGTCTTCACTTCCTGATATAAATTGACCTTGTTCGATGCCTTTTAGCATGTTTTGAAGACCAATAGTATATACATCTTGGGCTTTTAACTTATTCTCAAGATCTTCGACTTTTGTAAACAAGGTTTGGTATGCCTTATCATTTTCTAACTTACCATATCCAGGTATTAGGCTTTTAATAGGAGTAAATGCGATCAATGAAACAATAACGCCTGAAATTAAGATCAAGATTGTTAATATTAATAAATAAATGTTTTTTAGAGACAAGGTATAATTACTAATTTCTCTCATATCTTCATCATCCATTACAACTAACTTGTAGTGGTCATGAATTTTTTCAATCCATTTCTTTTTCTTTTTAGTGCTTTCTGACATATTGTAAGTCCGTATTATTCACAAAAATAGTTTTTTCCTATCATAGCACAATGACTTGCAGCAAACTTTGACTATAACATTTATTATCCTAAAGCCCCAGATGAATATATTAAACTCATTAAAATGGTATTATATTTGAATAGAATGAAAATAGACAGAATAAATAGAGCGGGTAAAAAGAGAGTATAATATCTAACATCTATTTAGGAGAATAATCAAAGAGGCAAATTCAAAATAAATATTGCATTTTTGCGTTTTGTTATCTTGATACAGTAAAAGTAATGCAACTGTATTTCAGGGTCTTAGTTTGAATTAATATAAGTACAATTATAAATGTCGATTAAATTTTTCAATAAAATAGCTTTTTTAATAATTCTTTTGTTGGTTGTAGGGGTCAATGAAAGCTGTGTTACTAAGAAGCGAAAAAAAGAAGTTTCGAAACTTTCTAAGTTTTACCATAATGTCACATCTGAATATAATGGGTATTTCAATGCAAATGAGTTAATGGAATTTGCAATTATTGATCTACAAGCTGCTAATGTAGACAACTATACTACAATCTTAGAGCTATATGATTATATATCTGTACCTGACCCTAATATGGTAAAACCAGATATGGACATTGCGATAGAAAAAGTAACTAGAGTCGCAGCATTACATCAACCAGGAGATTGGGTAGACGATTGTTATGTTTTGATGGGCAAGGCTCAATATTTAAAACAGGATTATGATACAGCAATAGAAACGTTTGAATATTTTCAAGAAGATTTTAATCCTGCAAATCCGTATGGTAGAAATTTTCAAAAAAAGAAAATATCTAGCAAGGCAGCAAATAAACAAAAGAAAAAAGAAAGAGCGGAAGCAAAAAAAATCAAAGAAACTGAAAGAAAGAAAAAAGAGGACGCAAGGAAAGACGAAAAAAAGATAAGAGAAAAAGAGAAAAAGGCTAGAAGCAGAGCTTCTAAAAAAAGAGGAAGTAAAAAGAGACCTGTTAGAACGCCTAAACCATCAACAGAAGATAGCACAACTTTAAATACAAACAAGGTCATAACAACTGTTGATAATAATAACAGCAATAATCAAGATCAAACTAAAGTAAATAAGCCATCACAATCTAAAGTAACTGACCCTGTTGATAAATCTTCCTACAATGAAGGACTTGTTTGGCTAGCTAGGTCAATGGTAAGGGCGGGTAAGTATACATCTGCTGAATTTTTACTTAACAGACTTGAGAAAAAGCCATCCCTAGATAAAGATATTGTTAAAGAAATTTCAATAGCTCATGCTGATATCTTAATTAAAACGGGTAAAGAAACGGATGCTCTTCCTTATTTAGATCAAGGCATTGCAAGCAAATCTGCAAACAGATCAGAGAAAGGAAGATATGCTTTTATAGCTGGTCAAATATTAATGAAAGAAGGGAGGTATGGAGAAGCTGCTTCATACTTTAAAACAGCTAAGAAGAAATCTAAGGACTATAAAATGAAGTTTATGTCTGAACTTAATAGCATAAAATGTAGACAGCTAGATGAAGGATCAGATAAAAATGTAGTAGGTAGGCTTGAAAACATGCTTAAGGAGACAAAATATGTAGAATTTAAGGATGAAATCTATTTTGCTTTAGGAGAAATTGCAGCCAACAATAATGACATAGCAAAAGCAAAAGAATATTTTGGTAAGTCTGTTGCTAGCAGCAAAGGCAAAAGTAATTTGAAAACAGAAGCGTACTACAAATTAGCACAAATCACATATACTTTAGAAAACTATGTTGACTCAAAAGCCTATTATGATTCAACTTCAATGGTAATTAACAAAACAGATACTAGAAGAGCTGAAGTACAAAAAATGTCTATAAACCTAAAAGATATTTCATTAAACATACAAAAAATTGAACGTTTGGATAGTGTGATAGCTATGGCTTCTATGTCAAAGGATGAATTGATGAAAATCGCAAAAAACAGATTAGAAATAGAAAAAGCTTCAGGTAAGAAAACGGATACAAAAGTTGGTCAGCAAACTTTGTTTGTGAAAACACCAAGAGCAACAGTAGTACAGAGTGATTTTTGGGCGTACAATATTGTAGCTAAAGAAAACGGAAGGAAAACGTTTATCAGCACTTGGGGTGACAGACCTCTTGTTGACAATTGGAGACTGCAAAGCAAAATAGATGTCCTTCCTGTATTTGAAACTCAAAAGGAAGATATACAAATAGCAGAAAAGGAGGAAAATAATGAAATTGGTCAAGAAGAATATGATCGGTTGATGGCAGATGTACCTAGCTCAGCATTGGCTAAAGGTAAATTAGAAGACGAGGTAAGAGCTGCTCTGTTTGAGTTAGGAAAGCTATTTAGAGATCGGCTCCAAAACTACAACAAATCAGCTATTACATTAGAAGAATTAAACAGAAGGTTTTCAAATCATAATGATCTTTTAGATGCATTCTATTATTTATATCTGGACTATCAAGACTTGAATAAGGTAGAACAAGCAAATAAGTATAAAGCCCTTATACTTACAGACTATGCTGACTCAAAATATGCTAACCTAATATCTAACCCTTCCTTTGCAGCAACTTTAGAAGACGAAAGAAAGAAGATAGATAAATACTATGATCAAACTTATGCCTTCTTCCAAAAAGGAGAATACACTAAGGTCTCCGAAAGAGTAGAAGTAGCTAATAGTAACTTTGGAAAAGAAAACAAGTTAATTGCGAAATTTGCATTACTCAATGCAATGGCGATGGGTAATACAGATGGAGAAAAAGCTTATATCAAAGGACTAAATGAGGTAGTCCTTAGATATCCTAATACTCCTGAAGAGCTTAAAGCTAAAGAAATATTGAGATTCATTCAAGGAGACAAATCTGCATTTTCTGATATAGACATTAAAGAAGTAGATGACTTGTTTAATGAAGATGAGAACTCTAGACACTATATTGCAGTAATATTGTTTGATTACTCTGATGACATTCTACAAAATGCAAAAATTTCGATATCTGACTATAATAAACTGTTTCATGCAAAGGACAGGCTCCAAATGGGAGAAATGCTACTTAACAAAACAGAGAACACTCAATTGATTCTGGTCAGGTCTTTTCCGAATAAAGCTAAGGCAATGGAGTATTATAAAGATGTAAAGAAAAATAAAGACAAATACATCACACCGAGCCTTGTAAATTATGAACTTTTGCCAATAACACAGCAGAACTATAGAAAAATGCTGCAACAAAAGACACATTCTAAATACAAGTCATTTTTCGATAGATACTACATTTTAGATTAATCTGTCTGGGTTTTAAATCCTTGGTATTGTGACCCTACAAATACAATGTCAACTTTTCAAAAGCTAAAGAAAAGATCATAAATCCTCAGTTATAGTTTCTTTTATTCTTTTATTGGGACAGATGTCAAAAGCTAGAACCTTGTTCAGTGCCTAGATAAGAGCAACATACATGATATAAAGACCCTCGAAGGATCAATAGCTTCTACCAATAGAGAAATAGTTGAGTTAAATATTTTATTAACTCTAAAACAATTATAATATCTTTACGGTAATTAACAATACTATGAAGAGTAGTTTAGACCTAGATTTAGGAAGAGTAAAAAAAAGCAAAAGACTTGATAGCGATTTGTCTCAAAAATATGTAGCAGGTATTGCTCCTTACCTTAGAGGACCCTATCCTACGATGTATTTGCAACGGCCATGGACAATAAGGCAATATGCAGGATTTTCTACAGCTGAAGAAAGTAATGCTTTTTATAGAAGAAATTTAGAACAGGGGCAAAAAGGACTTTCTGTTGCCTTTGATTTACCTACTCATAGAGGATATGATTCGGATCACCCAAGGGTGGTAGGTGATGTTGGAATGGCTGGCGTTGCGGTCGATTCTGTTGAGGATATGAAAACATTATTTGATCAAATACCTCTTGGAGATATAAGTGTGTCAATGACTATGAATGGTGCTGTAATTCCTATTATGGCATTCTACATTGTTGCAGCTGAAGAGCAAGGAGTAGGCCTTGACCAATTGAGTGGTACGATACAAAATGATATTCTAAAGGAGTTTATGGTGAGGAATACCTACATCTATCCGCCATTAATGAGTATGCAAATCATTGGTGATGTGTTTGCTTATACCTCAGCATATATGCCTAAGTTTAACTCAATTTCGATAAGTGGGTACCATATGCATGAAGCAGGAGCACCGGCTGACTTGGAGTTAGCATATACCTTAGCCGATGGCAAGGAATATATTGAAACAGGGATAAAAGTAGGATTAGCTATTGATGATTTTGCACCAAGATTTTCGTTTTTTTGGGGGATTGGGATGGATTTCTATACTGAAATAGCCAAAATGAGGGCGGGAAGAGTACTTTGGGCAGAAATTGTATCAAAGTATAGCCCGACAAAGAAAAAATCAATGGCTTTAAGGACACATTGCCAAACTTCGGGCTATAGTCTTACAGCACAAGATGTGTATAATAACCTATCTAGGACGACTATTGAAGCCATGGCTGCTGTTTTTGGTGGCACTCAATCATTACACACTAATTCATTTGATGAAGCAATAGCTTTACCTACTGACAATTCAGCAAGGTTGGCCAGAGATACACAAAAGTACCTTTCGACTGAAATAGGTATTACTCAAGTAGTAGACCCATTTGGAGGTTCATATACTATTGAAGAACTAACTGCTGAACTAATAGCAAAAGCTAGAAAACACCTCGAAGAAGTAGATTCTTTTGGTGGTATGGCTAAAGCTATTGAGAAAGGAATTCCAAAAATGAGGATAGAAGAAGCCTCCGCTCAAAAACAAGCAAGAATTGATAATACAAGTGAATACATTGTAGGGGTTAATATCTTTCAACCCGACACAAAAGATGATCTAGATATTTTACAAATAGACAACACGGCTGTACGTAAAAGTCAGTTAGAAAGGCTGAATAATATTAAAGAAAGTAGGGATACGAATAAAGTAAAACAAGCATTAAAGGAGATAACACTTTGTGCTAAAACAGGGGAAGGTAACTTACTAAACCTTGCCGTAAAAGCGGCAAGATTACGAGCTACTTGTGGTGAAATTAGTCTTGCTATGGAAGAGGTGTTTGGACGATATCAAGCTGTTCCGCAAATGTTTACAGGAGTATATGCTAAAGGGATGGAAAAAAATGAAAAGTATATTGAAGCAAAAAAACTATCCGATCAATTTGCAAAACTAGAAGGAAGAAGACCCAGAATAATGGTAGCCAAACTTGGTCAAGACGGACATGATCGAGGAGCCAAAGTAATTGCAACAAGTTTCGCAGATCTGGGCTTTGACGTTGATATTGGTCCATTATTTCAAACAGCAGAAGAAGCAGCTAATCAAGCGGTAGAAAACGATGTTCACATCTTGGGAATTTCTTCTTTAGCAGCCGGTCATAAGACGTTAGTACCACAAACGATCAAGCAATTAAAGGCCTTAGAGAGAGAAGATATCATTGTAATAGTAGGAGGAGTCATTCCTCCAGAAGACTATCAAGTCCTGTTTGATGCTGGTGCAGCTGCCGTATTTGGTCCGGGTACTGTAATCCCAGAAGCAGCAGCTCAAATATTGAATATTATGATAAAAGCTAATTCCTAAACCGAGGATACTTAAAGTTAATGACGAACAACAAACTGGATTTTTTAATAGAAAGTATAAAGACCATAAAAAAGTCTGGAACCTTGACTCAAAGTAGTTCTCAACTTTGTAAGGCCATGACATCGGATATCAGTTCCAACCACAGAGTCATAGTAGAAATTGGGGCAGGGGACGGAGCTATTACTCAGTATATACTGGATAGAATGTCAAAAAACACCAGGCTTTTATCGTTTGAAATTAATGAATCTCATTTTGAAAAACTAAGAAGTATCAAGGACGATAGATTTACACCTATTTTAGATAGCGCTGAAAACATTAAAGAGCATTTAGAAAAATATGACTTTGATAAAGCGGATATTATTATTTCATCTTTGCCATTTATGGTTTTACCTACTGAATTAACTTTTGACATTCTGAAAGTTTGCCACCAAAGCCTTAATAAAGGAAGCCTTTTTGTTCAGTTTCATTATTCAAAAGGCTTAAAGAAATTGTATAAATCCACTTTTGATAAAGTAACTACCGAGTTTGTGTTGTTTAATGCCCCACCAGCAGTAGTATTCAGATGTCAAAGATAAAAAGACTAAAAGTATATGACTTTAAGAGTCGCGAGACACACCAATTGTCTTAAACCGATCATTAAATTTTACACAAATGTATTGGCTCTAGAGGTCTTAGGGGAGTTTGTAAATCATGACAAATACGAAGGTGTTTTTCTTGGTAAATCTGGGATAGGGTGGTATTTGGAATTTACAACTTCTGATCAAAAAGCTGACCATACATTTGACCCAGATGATATTTTAGTGTTTTACCCTCACAGTTTAAAAGAATATCAATTAATACTTGAAAAGATAAACCAAAATAATATTCCTCTTGGTTCACCAAAAAATCCATATTGGGTTACGAATGGAGTACTTATTCATGATCCAGATGGGTATAACATTATTATAAGCAAACAAAATATCTAGGCATAAAATATTTCTTCTTTAACATCACCAAAGCAATATTAACGCTTTCTTAATACGGAATTTTATTTTTTGGCGTTTATAAGCCAACTTAACACTAACTAATGAACAAACTTCCTCTATTATGCTTCTGCATGATAATCACTACGTTTATCTCCGCCCAGCAGCAATACACGATCAAAGGATATATCACCGAACAAGAAACAGGAGAAGCTTTAATTTCTTCTAATATTTTTGATGTGACCAGTGCTTTAGGCACCGTCACTAATAATTTTGGTTTTTATAGTCTTACGCTACCAGCCTCAGAAGTTGCGCTTTTATACACCTATATAGGATTTGCAACACAGTCTAAGAAATTCATCTTAAATAAAGATACCACGATCAATTTAGAGTTGTCAAATAGCTTAGATTTAGAAGAGATTGAAGTAGTAGCGGACAAAGTAGTTGCTAAGAGTAGAGAGACACAAATGAGTACAATAAGCCTAGGAGCTAAAGAAATCAAAGCAATACCAGCACTATTAGGTGAAGTAGATGTATTAAAGTCATTACAGCTGCTACCAGGTGTTCAATCAGGAGGGGAAGGACAAAGCGGACTATATGTAAGAGGTGGATCGCCTGACCAAAACCTATTGTTACTAGATGGTGTACCTGTTTATAATGCTTCACATTTGTTTGGTTTTTTTTCTGTATTTAATGCAGATGCTATTAAAGATGTCAAGCTTATCAAAGGAGGGTTTCCTGCTAGATATGGTGGCCGACTGTCTTCTGTAATAGAGGTCAATATGAAGGAAGGGAATAAGAAAGAGTTTAAAGGAGCAGGATCGATTGGATTAATATCAAGTAAATTAACATTAGAAGGACCAATTGGTGATAAGACCTCTTTTATGTTGTCAGGACGGAGGACATATATAGATTTGTTAGCAAGACCATTAATCAAGTCTTCTTTAAAACAAGATGGAATTGATGGGGTTCT
Source organism: Saprospiraceae bacterium (assembly GCA_037968395.1). Lineage (GTDB taxonomy): Bacteria > Bacteroidota > Bacteroidia > Chitinophagales > Saprospiraceae > JADKBO01. The sequence goes on from JBBKVK010000343.1 coordinate 12,682, forward strand.
TGGCTACTATTTTTACGATTTTAATGGTAAAATAAACCATACGTTTAGCGACAAAAATAGATTGTATCTTAGCTTTTACTCTGGGAGAGATGCGTTTTACTATAACGCCACGGAAGATACTGATGATCGAAAGGAAACTAATAATACAAATCTTGGATGGGGTAATTATACCTCCGTATTAAGATGGAATCACTTGTTTCAAGACAATCTTTTTGCAAACTTAGCTTTGAGCTATAGTAGGTATAATATCAATACAGGCGTCTCTTTTTCAGATTTAGACAAATCGAATAATCAGTCGAATGAATTTAGTTTTAATTATAGCAGTGGAATAGAAGATATAGCTTTAAATTATACTTTTGACTATTTGCCAAACCCTGACCATTATATAAAATATGGGGTATCAGCCATTCACCATAGATTTAATCCTGGCCAGTTCAAATTGTTTAGTAAAGAAAATCAAACGATTGGACTTGACACGGTGATTGGTCAAAAAATTGTACCAACACTTGAGTATGCTGCTTTTGTCGAAGATGAGGTAAAGATCAATAAAAAGTTAAGTCTCAATGCGGGGTTGCACTTTTCGGCATTTAGTGTTCAAAAGAAAAACTACTTTTCTATTCAGCCTCGATTGAGTTCTAGATATATGTTGCAAGATGATTTATCATTAAAAGCATCATTTTCTACCATGAGACAATATACCCAGCTGTTGGCTTTTGAAGGACTTGGACTGCCTACTGACCTTTGGGTGCCATCTACTAAGAGGATAAAACCACAAGATGCTTGGCAAGTCTCCTTAGGATTAGCAAAAGACCTTGGAAACGATTATGAGTTTAGTGCTGAGACGTACTACAAAGGCATGAGTAATCTAATTGCTTTCAAGGACGGTAATGGGATATTCCAGATAGATGATTGGCAAGATAGGGTGACACAAGGCAAAGGTAGATCCTTTGGATTTGAGCTATACGCAAAGAAAAAGACAGGAAAATTAACAGGTTGGATAGGATATACGTGGTCTAAAACAGATAGAAAATTTGATGATGTAAACTTCGATACTTGGTTTCCATTTAAATACGATAGACGACATGATATTAGTGTCGTTGGACAGTATGAGATCAGCAAGAAGTGGAGCTTCTCTGGATCTTGGGTATACGGGACAGGTAATACGGCCACTATTACATATCAAAAAGTGCCACAACAACCATGGGATTATATCAAAAACGATTTATCTTCTATTGATTTAGGTACTTTTGCATATGGTGGATATTCTATAGTAGAAAATAGAAATAATTATAGGCTTAGACCTTTTCACAGACTCGATTTAGGATTTGCTAGGAAGGTATCAAGAAAAACATGGGACTATACGGTTTCTTTTGGAGCATATAATGCATACAACCGTAAAAACCCATTTTTTGTGGATTATGATACAGTGTATGCAGATGGAGGAGGAGATGGTAAAATCGTGTTGAAAGAGTATTCTCTTTTCCCAGTGATCCCTTATATTAATTTTGGTTTTGAATTTTAAAAAAATGAGAATGAATAAGATTTATACAATATTTTTTACAATACTTATCCTTACATCTTGTGAGGACTTTTCTACAATTGTAGAAATTGATTTACCGACCTCAGAAAAGAAAATGGCCGTTCACTTAGATTTGATGTCGGGGACTAATGACACTTCATATTTTAATATCACCAAGGTATTAGCAGAAAACATATCTGATAACAAAGGGGAAATAGATTTTGATAAAGCAGTCATTAATCTTAAAAATGAAACAGATGGGACAGTATTGGAAGTAAAAGCTAAAGAGTTTTTCCAAGGGTTTGATTTGTTTTATATAAAGAACATAGACTACAAAACAGGAGATGTCTATTCATTAAACATCAGTTATCCTGATTTAGAGTCTATTACTGCCTCAGCTATAGTTTTGCCTTCACCTCCTACAATTAATGATATCAAATTAGAAAGAGTAAAAGGAGCAGGTACGTTTGAAGATGAAGATTTTACGAGAATGACAATCAAATTAACAGACTTGCCAGGGGAAAATTATTATAGAATTAGAATAGCTATCAGGGAAGAGGTAATTGCATTAACCAATGATGGAGATACCGTAAGTATACAAACTACAATGCCTTATGTATATAGCAATGGATATAGTGATGACCCTTCTGTATACGGTTCATATAGGGGCCTGCTTATATCTGACGCAGCTTTTGACGGTAAGGTAAAAGAGTTTATTATCAACCTAGAAAGAGATTATAATACAACGTATCAATTTTTTGGTGGTATCGAATCCTCTAGAATATCATCAGGTAAAGGATATATGTATTTTGATCAAATCTCAAAAGAAAGATACAATTTTGAAAAATCATATGATACTTTTCAAGAGACTGATGGTAATCCATTTGGCACTCCCACTAAGGTTTTTAACAATATTGAAAATGGATATGGAATATTTTCTATCAGTACTGGACAGAAATATGAACTGTCTTATTAGTCGAAACCAGAATTATAGTTAAGCTAATTAAAGAGATTTAATTTTACATTTGAGTTAAAACATTAATAGACAATTGCTTGTTGTTACGATCATGAAAATAGTATTAACCCTTTGCCTTTTATTATTGGTTTACACCTTTTTTGTGCTTAGAAAACACTTAAGTGTACCCGTTTACAAAGGTAAAAAAAGTGACCATTATAGTGGTAGAAAATTCTATGCTTATGGCGGCAATAAAATGGGTAGATTCTGGGATTTGATAGCCTTTCAGTTTTCAGGAAAAAAGGTGAAATGGGTTGATCTTACCAATGAAGAGATCAAGCACATTGATATTGAAGAGAGGGTTGGTGATAATATTAAGTACAAACTAATCAACCATGCTACGCTCCTTATCCAGCACAAGAATGTAAATATCCTTACGGATCCCGTTTATGTAAAAAGAGCAAGTCCGTTTCCAAATCTTGGTGGACCTAAAAGATACAGAAAACCATCAATACCATACGAGAAACTGCCACCGATAGACATTGTATTGATATCACACGACCATTATGATCACTTGGATTTACTTACGCTTAAAAGAATATCAGACGACCATAATCCAATAATTTATGTTGGTTTGGGATTAAAGGCATATTTGTCAAAGTTTGGTATCCAAAATCTTGTTGAAATGGACTGGGAAGACGCTGTAGATGTTTTAGGGCTTAAGCTAACATTTCTCTATGCTAGACACTGGAGTAATAGAGGTTTTTCTCCTTACAAAACACTATGGGGCAGCTATATGATACAAAGCGAAGAAAAGACTATCTATTTTGCAGGAGACTCTGCGATGGATAGACATTTTGAAGAAATCAATCAAGCTTTTCCAACTATAGACCTAGCATTTATACCTGTAGGGGCCTATGTACCAAGGTCATTTATGCAGCTTGTACATATGCCTCCTGAAGATGCTATCCTAGCCCATAAAGCCCTAAACCCGAACTTGAGTGTAGCTATCCACTGGGGCACTTTCCAGTTGACAGGCGAGGGTATGTACGATCCAATTGAGGAGTTACAAACGATTGCCGATCAAGAAGGCATCACCAATTTTATTTATGACAGACACCATGACCAATATGATAGTGTTGGGTAGAAAAATGAAAGTCATTATAACCACCATTGAAACAAACAAAAAAAATATTTCTATTTATTCACTTCTAAGCATAATGATATTATTCAAAGTCTTCAGTTTCTTCCATTTATAATATCATTTGCAAAATGCAGTATGATAAGAATGTGATGATAAAAAATCTATCTGGAGATTGACCCACTTAAGATGATCCAATTCAGGATTATAAAATCGAAATTCACTGTAGAGTTTCATACTGATTTTTTCATATTGAGTGGTACCGACATATAACAGATCCGCATCTGCTATGACCTTTTCCAGATGAGTTTTTGGCTTTTGGGGGAGCTTTGTAGCCATAATCATACCTTTTATAGCTTGTAAGTCTTGAAAAGCTATATCGTATCGACTTAACCAATCAGCAGCAATTGTACAGCCTCGTTCTTCGTGATCGATATTGCTTTCTAAATATCCAATATCATGAAATAGTGCTGTTATTCGCAAAAGGTTGATTTCTTGGAGTGTCAGCTGTACTTTGTGTCCTATGTTCTGGACATTTCTCTATACTGCTAAGGTATGAGCCCAATTATGATAGGTCAAATGTTCCAGCATATGATCACGAAAATACTGTCAAACTTCAAGTAATAATTTGTTTGTATCAATCATGATGTCCTGTCACTTCTTTTAAGATGCCTCCTTTAACCTCTTTGATACTTTGTACATAGACAAATGCCGCTGGATCGATATCGTATATGGCTTTTTCGATATTATAAATTTCAAGACGAGTTACCACAGCGACTACGATATCACAATCCATGATGTTGTGCTTCCCATTGGGTAAGTAGCCCCGCTCTAATTATCAAAGTTTAGAAATTTCTTTGTAAGCTCTCATTGCAAATAACGTATTACGAGTATGTGGAGGAGTCCCGTATAGCGGGATACGGTTCTGTAAGAGTCAGGGGTAAAATTTTCCTTTTCTACTCGACTGTGACTTCATTGTTTTTTATTTTATCAGTTTATGAAACTGTTCTATTTTAGTTGGACTCCCTTGAATGTAAATTATATCATCATGTTTTAATGCCTCGTCTGGCTCTATGCACTCCAAAGTTTCGTTATTTCTTTTGATAACCAAGATATTTATCCCATAATCTGTTCTTAGATTTAACTCTTTTAAAGGTTTTCCTAAAAATTTATTACTGTCAGAGGTCATTCTTAAAGAAGTAATATTAAAGTCTGTAATGTTACTTGGGCGGTAGGTTTTAGGTCGTTTCATTTCACCTTTAAATAATTGGTAATTATCAGCTCGAATTTTTTCAATAAATCGGTCAATATCATCCTCAGGAACAAGAAAATTCTGAAGGACGTTGGTAAATATTTGTACGGAAGTTTCAAACTCTTCGGGAATAACTTCGTCAGCACCTAAGGCAATCAATTCAGATGTTTCTTTTACATACCTTGTCCTAACAACTAAAAAGAGCGAATCTGAGTGTGACCGAATATTTTTTATAATAGTTTTAGTAGCGTAGTTGTCAGAAATTGCTATTACAGCTGCTCTTGCATTAGAAAGGGATACAGCGCTTAAAATATGGTCTTGGGTTGCATCACCAAATATGATGGGTAAGCCATTCGCTTTTTCTCGTTTAACCGTTTCAGCATTCATCTCAATAACAACGTACGGAATTTTACTTGCTGATGCCGCTTTAGCCAAATTATTTCCATTTATACCATATCCTATAATTACTAAATGATTTTCCAATTGGTGATTGTCAATTTCTGCTTTATCTTTTTCTGGAATTAATGTACTTGTAAGGCCTAATTTTTTAGAAACGTCAATAAGCCTGTCAACAATATTTTCTGAAAAAATGATAACAAATGGTGTTAGTATCATTGAAACAATAGAAACGGATAAAAAATATTGATTGGTTGTAGTAGTTAGTAAATTGTATTCTATACCCACTTTTGAGAGAATAAAAGCAAATTCACCAACCTGAAAAAGGGCCAATCCTGTTAATAGAACTGTTCGAGTTGAATAATTGAGAACAGCAACTGCTACTGCCGCAACAACTGATTTCACAATAAATACAACAATGACTAAAAGTAAGATGAAAGAAATGTTATTAAGAAAAAACTGCAAATCAAGTAACATACCCACTGAAACGAAAAAGAAACTTGTAAAAAGCTCTCTAAAAGGAAGAATAATACTTGTTGCTTGGTGACTGTACTCAGATTCAGAAACGATTAACCCAGCTATAAAAGCTCCTAATGCCAAAGAAAGTCCTGCTTCTGATGTGAAAAACGCAACAGCAAAACAAAGGGTGATCGTAACCAACAAAAAAAGCTCTTTGCTATTGGTTTTTGCTACAGCGTGCATCAAGCGTGGCACAACATATCTTGCACTAACAAAGGTGATGGCAATAACAATAATAGATTTTATAAGTAACAACAGAATACTTAATCCAAGATTTGTTGATTCGCCTGCTATCATTGGGGTAACAAGCATCATTGGTACCACAATTAGATCTTGAAAAATTAAAATTGCCAATGCATTTCTTGCATGTGGTGCAGTAATTTGTTGCCTGTCTTGAAAGGTTTTTAATACTATTGCTGTGCTTGAAAGAGAAAAGAGAAAACCAACAAAAACTGACTCTCTCCAAGAATTACCTAAAAAGTAATAGACAAAACAGGCAATGAGCACCGTAACACCTACTTGCAATGAACCGCCAATAAAAACGGTCTTTTTAATAGAAATTAATTGCTTTATAGACAGCTCCATACCAATAACAAAGAGCAAGAGAATAACTCCAATTTCAGATAAAATTTCTACTTGATCTACTGCATTAATAAGACTAAAACCATAAGGTCCAATTATTACGCCTGTTAGCAGAAAGCCAATTATTGAAGGAAGTTTTAGCTTTTGCAGTGCAAAAACAATAACGACCGAAAAACCTAAAAGGATGAGGATGTCTTGTAGTAATGGGATATGCATTTAGATTTCTTTTATTTTTATTTTTTTTCATTATGCTCTTTTCTGCCCACATAGGTATGGTCATCCCGATTATAATTAAATGGTAAATTAATAAGATTCTTACTATATCACTATCTATTAAGTCAAATGTTATAGCTAAAATATCTTTTGATTCATCATTTTCTACAATTCTGTTAACGTTAACTATGTTTTAGACCTTTCTATATCAAAAAGGCATGTCAAAATCTGATTTTTTCAATTAGACCAAATTACTCAGTCAACAATTGGTGGAAATTAAGCATTATCTCCCTTTGATTATCGCCCTAATTATAAATGAAATCTTCAACTTTGGTCATATTGTTTGTTTTTTCTGAGTTACTGCGAATTTGTTAGTATATTTTTTACTTGATTATTACATTATTAGATAAACAGAAAACAATCGATTAGCTGTGAGGAAATTTCATATTCATTGAAAAATACTCGTTGTTATTGGTTCGTAAGTTTCTTTTTCGATTTCGGCACAAGATTATTTTCATAAATCTTTATCCATTCCTCAGCGCTCATCTTTTTCATCAAGTCAGCAATGAGTTTAAAGGGGATTTCATCAAAATTTTTAAAGCGGACACAACTTTTTCCCATGTCAAGTTTTTGCTTACTATGTTTGGGGTATTCGGTTAAGAACCATTTTAATAATTTAGGATCCGAATAAATACCCATATGGTAAAAGTTAATAGAATTTTTTTGCGATGCAATTCCTGCGAATGGTAGCGGTTCGCTGGGTTTACAATGGTAACCTGCAGGGTAAAGAGTATGTGGAATAACATAACCCAATCCACCATAACTAATAGCCGCTTCAAATCCTTTTGGAAGGTTCTTCAAAATTACATCGTGTAGGTTTTTAAAGGGCTCTGCTCTGTCCTCAGGAAGATTTTTCAGAATTTCATTAACTGTTTTCCCTATTGCTTTCATATATTTTCCTTTTCCTTTTTGTTGTCTATGTTGTCATTTACAATTCTGACTAATGTTAACTGTGTTTTAGTGTAACAGCCATACTTTTTCATAAGCTTTCAGATAGCTTGGTCTTGTAAATATCCTTATTTCATTGAGATTTTTACTAAATTAGGTATTTCTTTTTCTTATTAATGGCAGTTGTTTTCTTTTTTCATATAGATATACATATTTCGCCCTAGCTTAATAAGCTTCTTTATTTTTAACCACCTATACGTTTTCTGTTCACCGTATAATGTTCTGGTCAGAATTTAGGGGAGTAAATATAATTGCCTATATTGCAAGTGATTGCATTAACTTATTTCAACTTCTGTTATTATATATCTGATTTGTTTTATCTGCCAGCAAGAG
>JBBKVK010000344.1:0-10973 GCA_037968395.1 Saprospiraceae bacterium
GAGTATAATATATCAAATATTTATTTGTTGTATAGGAGATATCAGCTTTCATTTAAAGATTGAGTAATAAAACTCTTGATAAAAATTGAGTTATAATTACTTTTTTTTTCTTTCAATGATAAAGCATGAGTATAATATACACTTTAGAGATTCAAAATATCAAAAAAGTCACATTTTTGCTTGCTCGGATAAACCTAAATCACTATTATTTTAGATTCATTTACTACAAATATAAATTTTAATGGAATATAGAATATAAGAATTTTACTCATTATGAGATAAATCCTTCTCCACATTTATGACAATATCTCGCTTTTTCCTTATTGTCAGTCTCTCCACATCGTAGGCACTCTTTGGGTTTACCTTCTTTAATTACTATAGCCATCTCAGCCGAAACAATACCAGTTGGTACAGCTAATACGGCATACCCAGAAATCATAATTAAACTGGCAATAAACTGACCTAAAGGTGTCACTGGTGAAATGTCTCCATAACCAACTGTAGTAAGGGTAACAATAGCCCAATATATACTATGGGGGATGCTGTCAAAACCAGACCCTGAGTCGCCTTCTATTATATACATTATTGAGCCAAATATGCAAACCATTAATAAAATGAAAAACATAAATATGGATATCTTGCTACGGCTGGCCTTTAAAGCATCAATAATCATATCACCTTGTGATAAATGTTTTGTCAACTTGAATATTCTAAAGACTCTTAACAGTCTTAAAGCTCTGACGATACTTATAGAATGTGTTCCAACTATAAGTAGGCCTAAATATGTAGGGATAACGGAGATTAAATCTACTATACCATAGAAACTCTTTATATAACCCCAAGGTCTTCTAGCTGTATAAATCCTTAAGATATATTCTATAGTAAAGGCTATAGTTAGTATCCATTCCAACCATATGAGCATTTGCCTATATTCTTGTTGTATAGCAGGGACTGTTTCAATAATGACGACTAAAACACTTAATATGATCATCCCTAAAAGGACAACTTCAAATACTTTACCAATGCCTGTATTGCTCTCAAATAGTACTTGGTGGACTCTTTGTTTAAAACTTTGCTTTTTCACTTTTTTACTCATATTAAATTAGTATCATCTATACGATTAATGTATGTCAGAATGCTCAAACCTTGAAACTAATAAAGCAACCAAAACAGTCAAGTATAATGGCCCTGTCGTACTTAGTATTATACAAATAGACCTAGCCTGATCGGATGCAGGTGTTATGTCACCATATCCTAAAGTACTCAAAGTTATAAATGAAAAATAAAAAAATTTATTAGGGTTGGTTAAATGCTCTATCTTTAAGTTATTTATGGATCCTGGAGAAGCATTTTCAATTAACATAAACATGTAACCTCCAACTATTCCTATTAATAAATACACGATGATCGATGCATAAAGTACACCTTCTTTTACGTTTACAGTAGCAATAATCATTTTTAATAACCTGTACGCTACATAGACATAGAAGAGCAGATAAATAATAAAACTGAAATAAAAATCATATGAAACTGAGGATTTAAAAAATCCAATTTGATTTATCATGATCACAAAAATAGCCAAACTAAAACCCCAGATAAGTTGTTTCGTGCTCTCGTGAATAGAATATATGCATAGTAAGATTGTAATTGAATTTAAAGCAAACGACAATATTTCCTGGTATTGACTCCCCTCGAGAAAAGAGGGTAAAATAATCATGGCTATTAAAGCTATTAAGAGAGTTCTATATCTTCTTGCAAGAAGATTATTTATAAAGTTGAAATGTTTAGAGACTATTTTCTTCATTCTATTGACTTATGTAAAATCTGTAAAAAGTTAGAAAAAGAGATTTAATTATTTTGTTGAATATTCAGAAAAAAATTTGTGTATGAATCAGTTGTGTCTTTCTATATTGGAACAAATTGTTACTTGAATCTTGTTATTATATTAATAAGATTTATTACAAAAAAAAGAAAGTATTTAAGCTATAGTTTTAAACAAAAATTTTTACTTTATTATTTATTAAAGTATTTGTAGGAATAACAATAAGATTACCATTCTCTTCTTTTAAAACAACTCCAATATTTGTCATTTGATCTATAGTACCTATCGAACCATCAACTTCTATTTTCATCCCAATAGCATACATGTTTTTACTAAAAAAACCTGCTAACACATTAGATAATATATCTCGTGATGCAAATCCATATGAAATCGCTGCTGATGCCAATATAGCTCCAAGTATTAATAATAAATTAGACGTTATTATAGTAGTATCTACTCCCGCTTGATTTAATGCTGTAAGTGTAACTGTGATGAGCAATAAATAGAAGACAAAACTAGCAATAAATTTTCCTGTTGATATGCCCAAAGAACTAGTTGTACCTAAGATTACATCTCTTATAAATGAAGCTATATAAGTCCCAATAATAAAAAACACAATGGCAACAAACAACCTAGGAAGGTAGCTTACTAACTTTGATATTTCATTAGAGACAGCAGTCCAGCCCATGGTTTCCGAAGCTGTAATCAATACAATTAAAATTATCAACCAATAGACAAATTTACCAATCAGTTTGCTTGGGGATAATGACACATTTGCTTTAGTTAAAAACTCCGAAGCATTTATCTTTTCTGCCAAATTGTCGAAATTAACTACTTTTAGTAACTTGGTAATCATCAAAGATATAAGCCAAGCTATAAGCCAACCTAATAGGAAAATGAAAAATGCACCTAGTACCGAAGGTAAAGATGCTGCAACAGTATTCCAAAATTGTTGAAGAGAGGTTCCAAAAAGGTTCCCCCAAGTATTTATTTCGTCCATTTTATATAATATATTGGTTTATTACAAATGACTAAATCATTTTATGTAATAAAAATAATAATTATAAAGCTACACACTTTTTAGCAATTAACATAAAATAGGATGAAGTCGTTAATCTGACCTCATCCTATCAAATAACTATCAAAAACTATTAATCTTTATTTATTTTCTTAAAAAATCTTTCCATTTGCTTACCCGCTGCTTCTCTACCTCCTAGTCCAAATGCTAGTGCAAAAGCAACAGCTATAGAACCTAAAGTAAGAGCGAATGCTAGTTCAACAATATTTTCTGCAATTCCCATAGTGTGAAGGGCTAAAGCTAAGAATAATCCCATTATAGCATATCTAATCACATGCTTTAACCAAGTTGAACCTTCATTGTCAACTGTATTTAATGCCAAATTTGAAACAAATAAGCCACCAAATAATATTACAAAACCAAAAAATATTTTACCAGAAATAATAAATATATCGTTTAATATAATGCTGATATCTGGTAAGTTCAATTTGTCAACCGCAGCTATTATACCAGTAAAAATGATGAAAAATAATGCAACATTACCAATAGTAGTAGAAAGCGATGTATTCTTCATCGTTTTGGTTATTCCTATTTCGTCAGCTAGTTTATCAATTCCCATGTTTTTCAATAATTCTACAATTATTTTAACAAGGTACTTTCCAGCTATATAAAACACACTAATCAGTAAGAAAGCTGCAATTAGGTTTGGAATAGCAGACATAAATGATCCAAGCATTGTCGTGGCAGGATCTGAGATTGCATCCATGTTTAATGTATCCAATGCAACTATCAATAATGGAATGAATATGAATAAAAATACAATTTGCTTGATGATGTTTCCTACATTTACTTTTGTTGTATCTATTCCATTTTCTTGTGATATATCTTCAACTTTATTCGATATAAAGCCTGTAGCTTCCGAAACAAATGTTGCAATCATATAACCTGCATAAGTAATTACACCTGCTTTAATGATGTTTGGAAGTAACCCAAAAAATCCATTAAGCATGTCTTCTATTGGGTGAAGTACACTATCTGCTCCTAATAAGTTTAGGACAATAAGTAATGTATATATTAATACAATGTAATAAAATAGTTTTGAAATGAAGTCATCGACTCTTATTCTTGAACCTAGCTTTTGTGAAATCTTTTCATCAATAGTGGTCCTTGTTAATAACGATTTTACTAGTTTTTTGACAATGTGTGCAAGCACAATACCAATTAATAAAATTAAAATTGCACCAATTACTCCCGGCAAAATATTGCCAAATTGGATTGATAAAGTTGAGACTAAATTGTTAATGTGATCCATAATTATAGTTTTTAATAGTTTTTAATAGTGTTTGTAAATAGAAAAAAGGAAACTTGCAGTACACAAGTTTCCTTAAAGTTTATTAGAATGGGAATTTATACCCTACGATTATTTGATTGTATTTAAATTTATTCCTTGCAGTAAAGTCAACATAAAGATCTCCAGCCCAAATGTTTAAAGAACTACCAACTATGAAGTTCCAAGCACCTATAAGCTTATCTGCATTATTGTCATTTCCAACTTTCATAAATCCTGCACCAAGTCCGATATATGGAGTTACCAATTTTGACTTGGTAAGGAAAGGCATGTGATATATACCATTTGCAGTTATTCCAAATGAACTAGGAGATCCAAATCCAAAAAATGACTCTGGCATAAATTCAAAATTTGAACTGTCTTTACCTATTGCGTAGTGTAATCTGTATCCTAAGTTGAAAGTTGTATTTCCTCCTACATTAAACCCTGCAAATCCAGACATTCCTTTGTATCTAAATTTAGAGAAAAATCCTGTGCTGTTGTCATAATCTCTCGCTGTTTTTACTACCATACTGTTACTTACAGAGTTATCAGCTAATATGATTGTGTCGCCTGATGCTTGATTGAAATTTACAGTATTTTTGTTTTTCATCTCTTCCATTGTTCTGATCATTAGATCTCTCATATCATCCAATCTTTGGTTGGTATATTGAAGATCTCTTTGCATCTGAATATCAGAAATTGAAGGAGATGAGCTATTTGCTGTTGCAGGATTACCTCCCGCTACTGTAGGATTTTGCTTCATGAATTCTATATCAAGGTTATGCTTGGTTATCATAGTCTCAATATCTTTCATTCTGTTCTCAACATTTGCCATCAATTGTGCTAATTCATAACTTTGTTTAGAGTTATCACCTTCCATTTGCTTTTGAGCTGCTTTTATATCCTTTGCAGTACTTTTCATTTCAGCTATGGATTCTTTTAAAGCATTTAATTGCAGGTCTTTATTGTTAGAATCTATTGCCGATTGAATATCCATATTGTTTTGGGCAGCAGCAGGAGCATTAGATTGTCCACCATTACTGTCTTTTAAAGCATCAATTAAGTCTCTCATGATAAGTTGAAACTCAGCTGGAGTCATGTGAATACTACTTGGTAGGTAAGGAGCAGCCTGTTGTGTTGCGTTGTTCTGTCTTGGATTCATAATTGCAGCTCTATTTAATTCGTCAATAACTTTTTCAGCTTTAGCTTGCTCTTTATTGATTTTATCTACTTCTGCTGCATCTCTATCTGCTATCGCTTGAGATTTCTCGAGTTCGAGTTCTGCAACTCTTGCTTCATATTGTTCTTTTAAATTTTGTGTAGCTGCTGCATTTTGCTGATCCATATTTAAAATATAGTCGTCAAAAGTAGATTGTTTTACAACATCCACTTTTTTCTTACTTTGACCTAAAACGAAATTTAAACTAACACCATAATTCCAAGAAGCTTTAACTTCTTCAGGAGCATTTACTACATCTAAGTTTTGGTTTGTTGTTAATATAGATCTAGCAAATCCTGTTGCTTTCACATATTTACTAAAAGGTAAGTCAATGCCTACACCTCCCATAGCAAAACCTTTGTTAGCCACTAATTTTGCAGTATCTGTATTCACACTGTAATTGTCTCCAGCATGAATATTACCTCCACCTATAGTTAACCAAGGTGTAAATCCTTTACCTTCATTAAGTTTAAATCTCGCCTCTCCACCGTACATGCTTAAATCATCAAATTTTGTTATTTCACCTTCTTCTATCGCTCTCCAGTAAAAACCTCTCACTCCTACGAGAGGACCAAAATTCAAACCAGCTCCACCTCCTGCCATATAAGTATCTTTGTATGGCAAGTCAGTATGGAAATTCATTTTTGAAGCCTGAAACTCTAGGGGCACACTTAAACCTCTAAATCCACCAGAGAAGCTGTCATAATATGCTTTGTCAATATCTGACATTTCACCAGGTTTTCTACCTCCTATATAGAAAACTAAAGATGCTCTTAAAGACCAGTTTGATAGGTTTTCTGTTTCAAAGTCCATCGGATTTAACCCATAAGACTCTCTTTGGTCTTCAGTAAAAAATGACGACACTGAGTTAAATCTGTATCTTGTATTGATCGCTTGAAGACCGATAGTATATCTATCACCAGCTGAAAATTTAACACCTAAACCACCATTTAAGTAAATTTGCTGATTGGTGTTGAAAGTATCAATTCCAAGGGTTTGTACACCTGTACCCAATGTAATATAAGGAAGCAATGGACCTTTTAATAGATTAAGTTTTAACTCTCCTCCATATCTTGTAAGATTAACATCCATTGGGATAAATGAACTTAGTTGATCATCTGTAGGGGTAAAACCAAATCTTGTTAGGTCTGTATTTAATGATAGTCCTCTTGCGTAGTTGGCCCTTAATTCTACAAATTCACCAAACCCTAATCCCAATTGTGCTCCTCCAATCCAGCCATTACTTATGCCTGACTTTTCATGAAACCAATTGTACTCACCATACGGTGCTAAAGTATAACTTATGCCTTGTACTTGTGCATTTGCTAACTGTAAAGTCAATATTGATGAAAATAATAAAAAAGATTTTAGTAATAATTTTCTCATTTTTTAATAGTTTTAATAACTTTTTGTGATAAAATTTATAATCTCTGTCTTCAAGAATTAATTAAGCTTTTAACAGATTAATTTTATTCTTAATGCAATACTCTTTAAGGAGAGTCAAGTTTAATATTTGGTCACATTTATTTATCAAAATAATTTGAATTATTGGACATTTCTTTTTGATATCGTGCCAAAAAATAATAAAACCTTGAATAAATTGAATTTTCAACAGGCTCAAAACTGCGATGAAGTAAAAACTTGTAAAATCTAAATTGTTAACTAAAATAGGGCTTGCGAATTGTTGTAGATTCTAAATCTCGTTCATTATTTAAAAAGATTGGAATTATTAAGATCTTGCCCAAGATGTTTAGTACTTATTTGCTTATTTTTATTAAAACAGAATTATTTGTTTTCTTTAAGGTGTTGATCTTCATCGAAGTTTGAAATGATAGATACTTCTGTCTTGATTAGCTTTATCGTAAATAAGTCTGTAATAGTAGCGGCTGCTTCTATTTTTGCAATAGTGCTGAATACCTCTTTCTTTAGCTGAGGATCAGTTTCAGTTTTTATCATAAGTTTGTTAAACTTATCTTCTATCTTATTTTGTAAGTCGGTGTTTTTCTTAGACATAAGATTAATCTAATGAGTTAGTAAATTCTAAAAGTTTTTCCCGAGTTCTTTTTAATTTCATCTTAATTGCACTTTCGCCTAGCCCAATTATGGAGGATATTTCTTTTATTTTCAAACCATCGGTGTATTTCATGTGAATTAGGTATCTTTCTTCCTCTTTTAAAAGTTCTAAAGCTGACTCAATTTGATCTAACCTAAGATCCAAAAGTAATTTTTCACTTAAATCTTCAATGCTTGTATCAATGGGTTGAGTATAATTTGAGTCATCGATATCAAACATGCGAATTTTTTTTCTACTAGATAAAAACCTCATACATGTATTATAAGTGATAGAGTGTACCCACAAGGAAAACCTTGAATTGCCTTTAAAACTATCTAAATTTGTAAATATTTTAATAAAAATGTCGTGAGTCAAATCTTTAGCAAGTGAATTGTCCTTTAATAGCGATAGAGATTTGTAAAATATCCTTTGCTCATACCGTTCATAGAGAATATTTAGAACCTCATTACGCGATAGTAATGAGTCTTTTAGCAAATCTTCATCAGAAATATTATCACTTTCTATTTTGTTAACCACTTTTGTTTTATTGCTATCTCTTTTAATTTTAAGATAACTAGTTCGCTAAGTTAAATATATTAAGAGACACACTACTAATATTTGGTCACATTAATAATTCATAATAAATATAAAACCAATATTTGAAAGCCAAATTATTTTAAAATATGCATTCGAATCTGGTGTTCTATTCTCCAAATATTTCATTCAGAGCCTTGGTTCTATAATCGAAAATTTCATTTAACTTTCCTTTAATGATCAGACCATTTGCGATATTGCCAAATAAACCAAATGGGGGCTTATAACTTACTATATCAGTCATCAATGTGCCCTCTTTTGTAGATTTTATAAAGTGTTGATGATGCCAAATAGTATAAGGCCCTACTCTTTGTTCGTCTACAAAATATTCACCTTCTTTGACATGAGTTATCTCTGTAACCCATGTTGTTTTTATGCCCAGTAATGGAGAAACTTTGTAACTAATGATCATACCTTCATACATTTTATCCTGAAGGTTTTCTGAAGTAATGTCAAATCCCATGTACTCAGGAGTTATCTTCTTAAGATTTTTTGGACTGGAAATAAAGTCCCAAATTATATCTTTTGGTTGATTTATTATTTGTTCTTTTTTGAATTGATAGAATCCCATTATGGTATTATTTTTAAGTACGATTGTTAATTAATGGCAAAGATATTATTGAGGTAATCAACTTAATGATGAAAAACCACCATCTACATGTAATATTTGACCTGTAGTCCATGATGACTTTGGAGTCAATAAGTAAGCCGCCGCTTCTGCAATTTCGATGGCTCTACCAACTCTCTTTAATGGATTTTTATCAGCATGAACCGCTTCTTTTTCTGCGGTGCTTAATAATTTACTAGCCAATGGTGTATTGGTAAGTGAAGGTGCAATTGCATTTACTCTTATTTTTGGCGCAAGTTCAGCAGCTAATGATCTAGTAAGGCCTTCAATGGCTCCTTTCGACATTGATACTTGTGTATGGAAGTTAAACCCATGTTGTACTGCCACAGTTGAAAATAACACAATAGATGCATCTCCTGTTTGCTTTAACCGAGGCAATAGCAATTGAATGACTTTTGTCGCACCTAATACTTGTAGTCTGAAATCTTCTATAAAATCATCTTCTGTAAATCGATTAAAAGGCTTTAAATTTATACTTCCAGGACAATAAACAAGACCATGGATTGTGTCCGGAAATTCAGTAAGATCTAAAGTGTCATGAAGGACGTCATACTTTTGATAATTCACGTTTTCTTGGCTTTCTATTTCATTCTTATTGTAGGTGGCAAATATACTACTGTTTTGACTTTTAAGTAGATTTACTAATTCTAATCCTATTCCGGAAGAACCACCGATAATGACATAATTTCTCATCTCTTTTTTGTATTATATATTGATTAAATTTACTTCTGTAATATGTTAGTTTAGCAGGTCAATATACTTTTTTGTAACATTCAGAGCTCTTAATTCATTCTTTTTCTTAAATGAATGTCCTTCCATTCTTATTAGGATATCTTTTAGGACTTTGATCGCTTCATTTATATGCGGACCTTTATTAAGCATAACACATTCTGCTTGAGCTCCAAGAGCAGCATCACTTATTTCTGCCCTTGTCGGCATTCCTGTTTTCGCTAGGTTTTCAAGTACTTGAGTAGCCCAAATGACTGGTATATGTGCAGCTTCACAAAACCAAAGAATTTGATTTTGCACTTCTGAGATCCTATCAAATCCAATCTCGACAGCTAAATCTCCTCTGGCTATCATGACTCCTATTTTATTTCTTTTCATTCCTTCGAATAAAATTTCTGGCAAATTTTCAAATGCTTCCTTATTTTCTATTTTAAATACTACTCCTAGATCGTCTGCTTTATTCTTTTTGAGCTCAGAATATAGCTTATTGACATCTTTACCTGTTCGTACAAAAGAGTAACCGACAATATCTGCATATTTGCATACAAATGGTAAGTTTTCAATGTCTTTATCTGTTAATGCAGGTAGCTTAAGTATCGTATTGGGCAAGTTAATTCCTTTGTGAGACGATATTTTGGATTTATGAGCATCTGTGATTACAAGCTCTAATGAATTTTGGTTTTTTGCAATAATTTTTGACTTGATCATTCCATCGTCAAAAAGAACTTTATCTCCAATTTGAGCATCATCTATTATTTCATTTAATAAGACTCCAATTTCAGCTTTTTCAAGTTGTTGATTGGCATCTCCAAATTTTGACTTTTTACCTAAAGTATGAGTTTTTGTGAGCATTATGTGTTCACCAATTCTTATTGGAATACCGTCTTTAGTTCTACCTTTTTTGTCATGGATTTCTATCGTTGATGTCCTTATTTTTGGA
Source organism: Saprospiraceae bacterium (assembly GCA_037968395.1). GTDB lineage: Bacteria > Bacteroidota > Bacteroidia > Chitinophagales > Saprospiraceae > JADKBO01. Next base: position 10,334 of record JBBKVK010000344.1, read on the forward strand.
CCAGATAAGTCCATATATATTTTGATCTTTTGCCCATTTTCCTTTAACTCGTTGATGATGTTTACTATTTTTTGCCAAATGCTTATGTCTCCATGGCTAAGATTAATTCTTGCGATTTCCATACCATTGAGTACCATTTCTTGAATGATTTCTTTGTCATCAGCGGCTTCATTTGGTATAGTCACCATTATCTCCGTAAAATGCTTTTTCTTTGCAACGTTAAATAGACTATTAGCGTGTTTTTTTAAGAGTTTTTTGCATTTTTTGTATCCAATAATTTCAATATTCGAGTCAATGTCAAATGGTTTGTTTTGAATAAGTCTTAAGTTTCTAACTACTGTAAACAGGTTGCTCATTACATAGCCTTCAGCCGTTCTCATTGATGAGACACCCAAATCGGATAAAGATCCATGATACTTTCTTAGATCGTGACCTCTTAATATAATATATCTGTATAGATTTTTTGCACTTAATTTATAATCAGCATGTACTTTTGAAATTTCATTGTCAACTTTAGCTTCACTTGCTATCATTGACTGTAGAATCTCCGTCAATTCTTGATCAATTCTTTGTATCTTCATATATAATACTATATTTATAATTTAACATATTGAAGCAAAATGAGTTTTCACTTTAGCAT
>JBBKVK010000345.1:0-14250 GCA_037968395.1 Saprospiraceae bacterium
TTAGCTATTTTGATTACAGGATTGAATATTTTTCCATGGTGGATATTTCTTATGTTTATGGTAATTATTTTGATTTATGTATTTGTTTCAATGTGGAAAGTATATAGACAAAGTGTTGGGAAAACTTTATTCAAGTTTCTTATTTTAAGTATTTCCTATGGAGGTTTATTTATCTTATTTTTATTTGGAACTATTATTTTTACGTTCTTTCTGCTATAAATGAGTTAGTATTAAAAGAAGCTAAAGTTATTGCAATGAATCAAGGTGGTCTAATTTGAAGGTGAATTGGAAAACAAAAACGAGATTCTTATAAAATGTTAATAATATGAACGAAATACCTTATGCATAGGAACGTTAGCCAATATTAAATGAAAAGAAATAATATGAAAATTTTAAACTTAAAATCAACAATTATACTATTTCTGCTATTCACATGTCACACATCGAGGTCTCAGACCAATATCGATAGCAGTAAAATTGTAAGAGTTCTATCATTTAACATTCTTCACGGAGCAACAACTAAAGGTGATTTCGATTTAGATGTAATAGCTCGTGTAATAAAAAATTCAAATCCAGATTTTGTAGCCTTGCAGGAAGTAGATTTTAAAACAAATAGGGCCCATAATTATGATTTAGTAACAGAATTAGGTTGGCGAACAAAATTATTACCTTTATTCGCCAGAGCTATGAAATATGATGATGGAGAATACGGAGAAGGAGTCTTGTCTAAGCACACCTTACTTAGTTCAAGAAATGTAGCCTTGCCTTTTACACCCGGCAATGAACCCAGGGCAGCTTTGGAAATAACAACTACAATTGCCTCAAATGATACAATAGCATTTATAGGAACTCACCTAGATCATTTAAAAGATGAAAAAGACAGGGTAGCTCAAGCAAAAAAAATAATTGAAGTATTTTCCTCAAATAAATACCCTACCATTTTAGCTGGAGACCTTAATGCTGTACCAGGAAGTACTCCAATAAACATTCTTGAAGAAATGTGGACGGCTTCTTACAGCCAGGATAGTTTAACCTATACTTATCCTTCTGATAATCCTATTAAAAAAATTGATTATATCATGTTTTATCCGAGAAACAGGTGGAAAGTGCTGGAAACAAAAGTTATTCAGGATACTATTGCATCGGATCATTGTGCATATCTAGTAATACTTAAGTTATTAGATGAATAACAAGCATGGCTACTAAAAATAAACACAATTAAATACGATGTGTATTAATACCGTTAAATTTCATTTTGACCAACTATTAAACCAATGATAAAATTCTTTAGAAAAATCAGACAACGATTACTAACTGAGATTAAAATCAATAAACCTAATTCGCCAGCTGGATGGTATCTTATTTAAGTTATTGGCGAAATTATCCTTGTGGTAATTGGAATTCTAATTGCATTACAGATTAATCCCCGGTGCCATCAAAGAATAAACATCATAATTGGAAAAACATAGGTATTAAATCAATAGTCCTGAATTTAACTCTAATTTTGTGACCTCCATAAAAACTGATATTTTATAAAAAACCACATGAATGAGTAAAGCAATATATATTGCCACTACAGAATCAAACAGCGGAAAGTCTTTAATTTCTATAGGCTTAATGCACTTACTATTGGGAAAAACTGCAAAAGTCGGGTATTTTAGGCCTATTATCAATGATTATCCTCCAGGTGTACGAGATAACCATATCGATACGATCTTATCTTACTTTAATCTCCCAATAGAATATAATGACACCTATGCCTTGACAAGAAGTGATGTCGCGGAGAAAAAACAACAAGGTAAAGAGGACGAGATTCTAGATATAATTATTAAAAAATATAAAGCGCTAGAAGAAAAATTCGATTTTGTATTGGTGGTAGGAACTGATTTTACTGGAGAAGGTGCAATTATAGAATGGGACATAAATGTACAAACAGCCAAAAATCTTGGCATCCCTACCATTATTGTGGTCAGTGGGGTAGATAAAACATTAAATAAACTTGTTAGAAACATCGCCTTAGCCAACGATTCATTTACCGAAAATGGTGTGGATGTACTTATGGTGGTTGCCAATAAAGTTCAAACTGAAAATATTGAATTGGTTGCTGCTACATTAAAAAGCAAATTACCAGATACTGTTTTGGTGGGAGCCATTCCCCTTATTCCTTTTTTAGGAAATCCGAGTTTAAAAGAAATTGTTGAGCAGATTGATGGCAAAGTACTTTTTGGAAAAGAATATATCAATAATCAGGTTAGTAATTTTACGGTAGGTGCCATGCAGCTGCGAAACTATCTCACTCATGTAAAAGAGGATGGGCTAGTGATTACCCCTGGAGATAGAGCTGACATAATATTAGGAGCTTTGCAAGCCAATATCTCTAAAAATTACCCAAAAGTAGCTGGTATTGTACTTACTGGAGGACTCCTACCAGAAGCATCTATCACAAAACTTATTGAAGGACTTTCTGACGTAGTGCCAATCGTTACAGTGCAAGAAGGTACGTTTGAAATTGCTAATAAAATCGGTACTATTCAACCAAAAATTTATGCCGAAAATGACCAGAAGATTTTGGCCTCCATTCAAAATTTTGCGAAGTATATTGCTGTTAATGAACTAGAAGTGCTTATACAAACAGTGAATTCTAAGGGAATGACACCAAGCATGTTTCAGTATACCTTACTTAAGAAAGCCCAAAAAAGTAAAAAGCGAATTGTACTGCCAGAAGGGACTGATGATCGAATACTAAAGGCTACAAAAGAGCTCATCGATGCCAATGTGGTGGACATTATATTGATTGGTAATCAGAAGGAAATTGAAGCTAAAATTAAAGCCATAGATTTAGACCTCGACCTTTCTAAAATTACCATAGAAGATCCAGTAAATTCCCTTCATTTTAAGGAGTATGTACAAACCTTGTATGAACTAAGAAAGCATAAGAATGTAAATTTAGCCATGGCGGAAGATTTAATGAAAGACGTTTCCTATTACGGTACCATGATGGTCTATAAAGGCCATGCCGACGGTATGGTGTCTGGAGCTACCCACACTACCCAACATACGATCCGCCCAGCATTGCAGTTTATCAAGACCAAGCCAAATGTCCCATTAGTGTCTTCTATATTTTTTATGTGCCTGCCCAACCGAGTTATTATTTTTGGCGACTGTGCCATCAATCCAAATCCTACAGCAGAAGAATTAGCAGAAATAGCTATTTCATCGGCGAATACAAGTGAAGCTTTTGGGATAGAACCTCGAATAGCTATGCTTTCGTATTCCTCTGGCACCTCAGGAATGGGGGAGGATGTAGTCAGAGTTAGAAAAGCGACAGAAATAGTAAAAGCAAAACGTCCAGATTTGAAAATTGAGGGACCTATACAATATGATGCAGCGGTGGACATTAATGTGGCTAAAATAAAGCTGCCAGATTCCGAAGTGGCTGGTCAAGCTACCGTATTCGTGTTTCCTGATCTAAATACCGGGAATAATACTTATAAGGCCGTACAACGAGAAACAGGTGCTTTGGCTATTGGTCCAATGTTGCAAGGATTGAATAAGCCTGTGAATGACCTCAGCAGAGGCTGTACCGTAGATGATATTTTTAACACTGTGATAATTACTGCCATTCAAGCAGAAGGTATTTAAAATCTTGTAAATGAAAATATTAGTTATAAATACAGGGAGTTCTTCTATAAAATACCAACTCATTGACATGCCAAGTGAAAAGGTGATTTGTCATGGAATCATAGAACGAATCGGAGAAAAAGATGCTATTTTAAAGTATAAAACCGATAAAATTGCTTTTGAAAACTCCTTGGATATTGCAGACCATAATGTTGGGCTGACATTGATTGCAAAACTATTGCAAGACGAAGAAAATGGGGTAATTACCAAGGCCTCGGATATTGATATTGTAGGGCACAGAGTGGTACATGGTGGCAACACATTTGCGACCACTACCTTGATAACGGATGCGGTAAAAGCTAAAATAAAAGAGTTGTCGAAACTGGCGCCATTACATAATCCTGGTAATTTGCAGGGAATTATACTAGCCGAACAACTATTTGCGGAAGCAAAACAAATTGCGGTATTCGACACGGCTTTTCATCAGACACTTCCCTTGGTAGCTCGCAAATATGCCATTCCCAATTCACTCTTTGATCAAGGCATTCAGGTCTATGGCTTTCATGGCACAAGTCACAAATATGTATCAGAACAAGCCATTGCCTATTTAAAAAAGCAAGACACAAAAATAATTACCATTCATCTTGGCAACGGATGCAGCATGACAGCCATAGAAAACGGAAAAAGTATAGACCACAGTATGGGCTTTACACCGAGCAATGGCCTCATTATGGGCACAAGAAGTGGAGACATCGACCATGCACTTATCTTCTATTTAGTAGAAACCTTAGGATATAGCCTGGAGAAAGTCAATAAGTTGCTGCTCAAAGAAAGCGGCATGCTCGGTCTTACTGGTCACAGCGATTTGAGAGACATACAAAATGCCGCAGAAAATGGAGATAAAAGCTGTCAACTCGCCCTAGAAATGAATGCCTACAGGATCAAGAAATACATAGGTGCCTACACCGCTGCCATGAATGGAATAGACGCCATAGTGTTTACCGCAGGGATAGGGGAGAACTCCGCTCCACTCCGCAAAATGGTGTGTATCAACATGAATTGTCTCGGCATACAATTGGACAATCATAAAAACGAAATCCGTTCAAAGAAACTGGCTGAAATCAACATGGAGGATGCAAAAGTGAAGATTCTTGTAATCCCTACAAATGAAGAGCTGGAAATAGCAAAACAGGCTTATGGGTTGGGAGGTTAGCAGGGTGGTTATGCTATAATTCTAGTAGGAGTTGGGGAGATTTAAACTGCTTTAAAAATACTATTTCATTGTATTATAAGTAAAAAGAAAGTGCTACTTTTGTGAAGTAAAAAAACGATAACGCTATCGTTCTAGTAAATTTCCTACACTCACATAATGTATTTGCATACTAGCTTAAACCTTATAATATGAAATTTCTAATAACCATTTTGAGTCTTGCACTTTTAAATATACCATTATTCTGTCAAGGACTATCTGATGTGAATAGGGAAATAATATTGTCACATATCGATGAATCGATATTTCCAATTATAAAGTCTTTAAATAAAAAATCAAATGGTAATAATTTGATTCTAGGTTTTGAAGTAGATAACTATGGTTTAATATCTAATTCTGGTTTATATGACAGAACTAACCCTAAATTAAATGAGTTTACAGATTTAAGTGAGATAGTAGTAAGTCCTAACAATGAAATAATGGGTTATAGTAATACGGTTGGTTATAAGGTTTACGTAGTTTTGTCAGATGGTTTTGAAAAACTAAGGCTCAACGATAATTGCAATTCTATGTTTATTAGTAAAAATGGTTTTGGAGTCTTAAGTGATAGAGCAATACTTAAAGAATGCGATTTAGAAAATTATCCAGAATCAGAAAAAGTAAATTGTACCAGCAGTAAATTTATTGACTACATAATGTCAAATATAAAGTATTCGCCATCTGCAATTGAGCATAAAATCTCAGGGACTACCATATTAGATTTCGGAATTGATATTGATGGAAAAATGTTCGCAATAAAGTGTTTTAGAGATCTTGGACATGGTATTTGTGATTCAATAATTAGCGTAGTTGAGGAACTTCAAAAAAATGATGTTATTTGGTTTCCGGCAAAAAACAAGATAGGGTATCCAAGTAAAACTACATTTACTTTACCAATACCTATAAATGTGAACTAGTATTCTATACAAATAAATTGAAAGAACTAAAAGATTAACATACATAAAAGCCAAATATAGTTTAATATAAGTCTTTAGTCACGATATACAAAGATGGAGAATAACACAGGCAACATGACACTTACAACCCTATTAAAATATTTGATGCTTTAAAAGCTAAAGTTACTTTCGGAATTGAGAAGAATGAATTTGAATTAACATAAAAAAGCAGGAAGTAATAAACCTGGTACAAAGTCTTTTTATGGCTATCAAAATTTCTTATCTTTATAGCTAGAAATTCGAGATTTATAATGAATGGCACTTTTTTAAAATAATTGGCGTTTATAAATTTATAAACTTTTAATGATGAATACACTTCAAATAGAAATTTTAAATCCGAAAGCAGCAAAATTATTGCAGGATTTAGCTGATTTAAAGCTTATTTCAATTAATCGACCATTAGATGATGGTTTTAGTCAAATCCTTAAAAAGTTAAGGTCAAAATCAGAAACGGCTCCATCATTAGATGAGATTACTAAAGAAGTTGAGTTGGTAAGAAGTATCAAATATGGCAAAGAAGTTTAGAGTAATAATTGATACAAATCTTTGGATAAGCTTTTTAATATCAAATCAATATAATCAGTTAGATTTATTAATTTCTTCAAAGAATTGTACATTAATATTTAGTCAAGCCCTACTTGATGAATTCATTGAAGTTGCCAGACGTCCTAAATTGGAAAAATATTTTGCATTATCTGATCTTGAAACTCTTATTAAAACAATTAATGATTTCGCTGTTTTTATCAATGTCACATCAAAAGTGGAATTTTTAAAAGATGCTAAAGATGATTTTTTACTTTCTTTGTCAGTTGATGGTAATGCTGATTACCTAATCACAGGTGATAAAGAGTTACTTGAAGTTGTTAATTATAATGAAACTAAAATAATAAGTATAACACAATTTTTAAGAAAGTTTGATATTGAATTAAAATGAATCTCAAAGCATTAACTCCACGTTGAGGCACCGAAACTCTAACGATAAGGTTGTAACCAAGTGGTAACACAAAATTCAACATCTCCCTCTCCAAATCTCCCCAAATTCTATTCAAATAATTAGCTTTGTGCTCAAATCGTCACTAGGGCAAATAGACACATGAATTTTACAAAACGAATAGCGGATAAACTAGGCATACCAGAGTCTAAAGTCAGTAAAGTGCTAGACTTATCTGGGCAAGGCAATACGATACCATTCATAGCTCGATACCGAAAGGAGGCTACAGGCAGCTTGGACGAAGTGCAGATAGGGGATATTTTAACTGAGAATAAGCGGTTGATAGACCTAGAGGCTCGTAAATTATCCATTCTAGAATCCATAAAAGAACAGGGAAAATTGACTCCAGAGCTGGAACGAAAGATCCTGGAATGCTTTGATACCAATAAACTAGAAGACTTGTATTTGCCCTACAAGAAAAAACGAAAGACGAAAGCAGATATGGCTAGAGAGTTGGGCTTGGAGCCTTTGGCAAAGATGATTATGGCCCAAAATGCTCAAGACATATACCACGCCGCCAAGCAATATACCAATAAAGACATAGGAGACAGTGATGCGGCTATTGCGATGGCTCTGGACATTGTCAAAGAATGGATTGCCGAAAACGATACATTCAGAGAGCGATTTAGAGAGACGTATAGGCGATATGGCGAGATCGCTTCAAAGGTGGTGAAGTCTAAAAAAGACGCTGCTGCAACTTATAGAGACTATTTCGATTTTAGTGAAAAACTAGATAGATGTCCATCACATAGATACCTTGCCATGATGCGGGGTGAGAGCGAAGGGTTCCTAAGGGTGAAGTTAAACATCGACGACGATAGAGCCATTGAATTCATCGAGGGCAGATACCTCAAACGGAATGGCTCCAATCCCGAACTGATCGCTGAGGCCTGCAAGGGAGCTTACAAGGATTACATCTCCCCAGGCGTAGAAAATCAGATTAGAAAGGAATACAAAGAACAAGCCGACGAAGAGGCAATCAAGGTATTTGCTAAAAACTTAGAACAATTGTTATTGGCTGCTCCATTAGGTACTAAGGCAGTATTGGCCATAGATCCAGGATTTAGAACAGGCTGTAAAGTCGCTTGTCTGGATGAAAATGGGACCTTCCTTAAGGATGCCGTCATTTATCCACATGAGCCACAGCTTAAGAAGACGGAAGCCGAAGGCATTATCCGTAAACTGGTGGATGATTACAATGTCAAAGCGATCGCAATAGGCAATGGTACGGCATCAAGAGAGACCAAATCATGGATTGACAGCATCTCAGGCATGAACAGTGTGGAATCGTATGTGATCTCCGAAAGTGGCGCTTCTATCTACTCTGCTTCCGATGTGGCGAGAGAGGAGTTTCCAAATCTAGATTTGACGGTCAGAGGAGCTATTTCTTTGGGTAGAAGATTGCTCGATCCGCTGTCAGAACTCGTGAAAGTGGATGCCAAATCCATAGGAGTGGGGCAGTACCAACATGATGTCAACCAGACAAGGCTAAAAGAGTCATTGGATCAGTCGGTAATATCTTGTGTGAATAGGGTAGGCATAGACCTCAATACGACGGGATACCATCTGCTGAGTTATATATCAGGTCTTGGTCCGACGATTGCTAAAAATATCATAAGCTACCGATCTGAGTTGGGTGGTTTTACCGATAAAAACCAGTTGAAAGCTGTTCCAAGATTAGGCGATAAGGCATTTGAACAGTCCGCAGGATTTCTCCGAATCAGAGAGGCTGATAATCCATTGGATAATACAGGGATTCACCCAGAGAGTTATCATTTTGTAGATCAAATAGCCGAAGACCTAGGCAAGCCAGTCGAGGAAATTATAGGCGATGGTAGTTTGGTGTCCAAGATCAATAAGTCAAAGTTGATCAATGCCCAGTTTGGTGCTGAGACACTCAAAGACATCTTATCAGAGCTAGCAAAGCCTGGACATGATCTTCGTGGTGTGGCTCAAGTATTTGAATTTGATAAAAACGTAAAATCCATGGCCGATTTAAAAGTAGGGATGAAATTGCCAGGCATCGTGTCAAATATCACCAATTTCGGAGCATTCGTCAATGTAGGCGTAAAACAAGACGGTTTGGTACACATCTCCCAGATTTCGGGCAAACGGATCAACAGCCCGATGGATGTATTGAGTCTAGATCAAAAAGTATGGGTCAAGGTATTAGAAGTGGATATAGCTAGAAACCGTATTAACTTGTCTATGAAAAACTAACGACCTTGAAGTTGCAACCAAATATCGCTTATTTGATTTGTCCATTTTGTGGCAATAGTCTATCTATTGTAGAAAACGATAAGTCAATCAAATGCGAAAACAACCACACATTCGACATAGCAAAAGAAGGGTATGTTAACCTCTTACCTGTCAATAAGAAAAACTCTCTTAATCCCGGTGATAATCCCGAAATGATCACTGCTAGAAGGTCTTTTTTACAAGAGGGCCATTATCAAAATCTGACTATTAAGATCAGTAATTTCATAGAAAAAATAAGCTACAAAACCGCCCTAGATGTATGTTGTGGAGAAGGCTATTACACTTCAAGAGTATTCGATAAAGATGCTTCCGTTCTAGCATTCGATATCTCTAAATCTGCCGTAAAGGTGGCCGCTAAAAAATACGCAGAACAATTCTTTTTTGTAGGCAGTGTATTTAATCTACCCATGCAACCAAAGTCCCAAGATTTACTTTTATCCATTTTTACCCCCATCTCCACCGAAGAATTCCAAAGAGTCCTATCAGAAAAGGGCCACATAATCATAGCCTCTGCCCACGAAGACCATATGAAGGAAGTAGCAGAACTAATCTACGGCACTTTCAAGCCCCACACTTATCACCCAAAAGACAAACTCACTCCAACCTTCCAACTCTTAAAAGAAGAGCGGTTAACTTACACCATCAGCTTAAATAACAACACCTCCATCCTCAATATGCTAAAAATGACGCCATACTATTGGAGCGTTGACGAAGCCCAAAAATTACTTTTCGAGCAATTGGAATCATTAGAGGTCACTTGTGATTTTAGAATTTCTGTTTTTGGCTAATTGGCGTTTTAGCATATTACGGGGAGCTATGTAACGAGATTTTTGTTTATCGGCTACGCCTCTGTTTATTGGGTCTTCTACCTCCTGTTTAATCGTTTAGCTTGTTATTAATCCACCGCTTTTTTTCATCCTCTTCGACTCCGCTCAGAGCATAGCTTAAGGGTCGGGGAAAGAAAAAAATTATTAGCTCTTAAGCAATAACCCATTTACATTCGTGACGACCTCAATAGTCCAATGCGGACTTGTTATTAATTTATCATTTTAGGTACAGAGTACCGCAACACCTTCCTACATCGCTAGGTAAACCAATAAAAACTGCACCCATTACTCCGTCCAACAACCTCCTCAATTTCCTGATCAGCACTCTTTGCACTAATAGATATAATAATCTGACAATCCTTGGATCCACTAATAAGCTTATAATCCTTAAGGATTACACCGTAAATATCCTTTCCGATTTTAGAATCATTATCACAATACCAATCGAATACAACTCCATGATCAACTAAGGATTTGGCAATCGCTTTCCCTTTTCGCCCTGCTCCCCAAAGCAATAGAGGTGTATCTAAATCTTGAGAGATAAAGTGCTTTACTTTTAAGTCCGTAAATTTGTTGTCAGAATAATTATCATCTACTCTCGAACTCCGAGAGCTGTAGTCTCTCCAATAGTGCAATACTTGACTAATGCCTGCAACCTGCAAGCCTGCTTTGCGAAAACGGAAGGCAAGGTCATAGTCCTCTGGATAAATGTCTGAATTGAAGCCACCACATTTTTCGAAATCGGCCCTTGATATCATCCAACAAGGAGAAGGGATGCTACATTCTTTATAGATTTCATCAAAGTTGGTCCCTGATGATGTAAGGTCATTGAGCCAGTTTTCATACCGTTTATAGCCTTCACCAAGAGTTTCGTCATGAAAGTATTTTACTAAGCCTACCACTATATGATTACGACCTTTTGCCTCCAAACGATTCACCATTAATTCCAATTTATCGAGCGACATAATATCGTCAGAGTCCATCCTAGTGATATAAGACCCATAAGAGTTGTGATAAGCTAGCTGGAGTGCTGATATGATGCCATGGCCTATATTCTTAAATAGTTTTATTCTGGAGTCAGTTTTGCTGTACTCATTTATTATGTCCCAACTTTTATCAGTGGAGTGATCGTCTACGACCAATAATTCCCAATCACTATATGTCTGATCGACTATAGAATCTAAGCACTCTCTGAGGAATTGACTGGTATTTTTGACAGGCATTACTATGCTGACGAGTGTCATAAAATTATTAGATTTCGATGTTTATTACAGGGTGTCGTAATACAGTTTTTCAGAATATGCCGACCATTTACTGATTTTAGTCTTAAAGGTAGAAAAGGATTCATAAACCTTAGCAGTAAAAGGGTCATTTGCCGCTAGTTCGGATAAAACAGACTTGGTGTGGCCTTTCAACCCTTCGATCACTTCTTTGTTAAATGTCCTTACATTTACACCTTCTGCTATTAATTTCTGTAAGTATTCATTATTCTTCGCTTCAAACTCTGATAGGGATGCTACGTTAAATCTTGCGGCGGCTGTTTCAATTATTGTTTGCAGGTGCTTTGGTAGGTCGTAGAATGCCTTTTTGTTAATCATAAATTCTAATACAGAGCCTGGCTCATGCCATCCTGGAGCGTAGTAATATTTTGCAATCTCGTGAAATCCCATGATATAATCGTGGTAAGGTCCGATCCATTCTGTAGCATCTATGACACCTCGTTCTAAGTTAGAATATATTTCAGACCCAGCACTAAGTACTGGAGTTCCGCCTGCTCTTTCAAGGACTTTTGCACCAATACCAGGGATTCTCATTTTAAGCCCTTTGAAGTCTTCCATGGTATTGATTTCTCTATTAAACCAACCTGCCATTTGTACCCCAGTATTGCCACCAACCAATGGTTTTAAGCCATATTGATCGTACATTTCTGTCCAAAGTTCTAATCCTCCCCCATAGTAAAGCCAAGCATTCATCTGCTGAGCATTCATTCCAAAAGGAACGGATGTAAAAAAGGAAGCAGCAGGATTTCGTCCAGCCCAATAATAACTTGCACTACTTGCCATCTCAACGGCACCACCCGATACGGCATCAAAACATTGTAAAGCTGGGATTAACTCACCTCCACCATACACTTTGATTTCCATTTGACCTTGCGACATCTCCTTTACCCATTGGGCAAATCGAGTACAGCCTTCCCCTAATACAGGAAAGTTAGGAGGCCAAGTAGTAGCTAGTTTCCATTTATATTTTTTATTTGAATTTATATTAAATCCCGCTTCAGTTGCAGTTTCATTGGCACAACTACCCAAGGTGAGAAGTCCACCTGCTGCTAAAGCACTCGTTTTTATAAAGGATTTTCTATCAATCTTTTTTGGCATGCATTACAGTTTTCTACGTGTAGATTGCAATATAGATAAAAAGATAAACATGATAACTGTCAATGGAATAGCTAGCTTATTGTCAAATAATAGAAGCACAATAAATGAAGCAAAAAGGATGATCTGGTACCTGTTTTTAATAAACGGCTTTTCTAATCCTTTTAAAGAGAACATCTTTAAAGTTGAAAGCATTAATAATCCGAAAATTATTGGTATTATAAAATAGATTATTGGACTTTTCATAGCATTGACTATCAAGTCATTTTGGTAATGTACAGCTAAGAAAATACCGATATAAAAAAAGGCATTCGCAGGAGTAGGTAACCCTTGAAAATAGTCATAACTTGGTAAAATATTAAATTTTGCCAATCTCAAACCACTTGCTACTGCAATTAATACAGCAGGAATCATAAACCATAATGAAGTATTTGGGGCAAGTAAGAAATACAAATATGCTGGAGCAACTCCAAAACTGACCAAATCAGCCAAAGAATCTAGTTCCTTACCCAAATCTGACTGTGCATTAAGTTTTCTAGCTAAATAACCATCCAAAGTGTCGAAAAGCATGCTAAATAAGAGTAGCACCGAACACAAATAGAAGTTGATTTTAGTAGTTCCCATTGGATTGGCTAATATAATTGCCATAAATCCGAAAGACAAATTTAGGGATGTAAAGAAACTAGGTATGTACTTTTTAATATTCAATTAGGACCAATTTTACTGCAAGATAGAAGTTAGTTCGTTAATAAAATCGAATATCAACTCTTTTTTCATCAAAGCTGTGAATAAAAAACCTGCGATTGCTCCATAAAAGTGAGCATCATGATCGATCATATCGTTTAATTTTCTAGAAGCATAATTGGAATACCATAAGTACAAAACACCAAACACAATGGCTGGAATTGGTAAGAAAAAGTACAGCTCCAGCCAACTTAAAGGGCTAAAAAGGATATAGGAGAACAAAACCCCTGATGTTGCACCAGATGCCCCAATTGCACTATACCTAGGGTTGTCTTGGTTTTTAAGATAGGAAGGGATATTGGCTAATACTATGATGAATAAATAAAACGCAACATAGATTATACTCCCCGGGACCGTACCATGTATCTCTTTAAACGCCTGTTCGATATATTCACCAAATCCATAGAGGACAAACATATTGACAAACAAATGGAATACATCCCCATGCACAAACCCAGCTGTCAACATTCTATAATACTCTTTATTGTTTTTTTCGGCAACGGGGTAGTGAGCTAGTTTCCTAAGGATGTCAGGATTGTTAAAAGCCAACACTGAGATCAAGCAGGTTAACAATATAATAAACAAAGTTAAACTCATTCGTTGTGGTATTTTTCGTTTCTTAATATAGTATAAGCTCGGTACAGTTGTTCGTAGAAAAACAAACGAATCATCTGGTGTGAAAATGTCATTTTGGACAAAGATAGTTTTTGATTTGCTCTTGCATACATTTCAGCACTAAATCCAAATGCACCACCGATTACAAATACAATTTTTCGAGTACCTCTTACTTGATGTTCCTCTATGTAATTACTAAAATCTATAGACCCATACTGCTGTCCAACTTCATCTAATAATACCAAGAAATCGTCATTTTCTATTTTTGATAATATATCCTTTCCTTCCTTTGTTTTTAGGTCAGAGGTATTGGCAAACTTCTTCACATCCTTCAACTCTACTACCTCACATTGGCAGTAATGCTTTAGCCTTTTAGCGTAGATTCCTATGCCTTGGGTCAAATACTTTTCATTGGTTTTGCCAATCCAGATAAGGGTAATTTTCAAATTATAAGTTAAGTACAAATAAGAGCGCAAAAGTAAGGATAATTTGCTAGAATGATTGGCCTATTAGAAAACTTATTAGTATCTGGTTGTAACCTTTCATGTGGTTCATGAGCCTACAAGCATCTAATATCCAAGTAAAGTTGTTTTTGTTAATCTTCGTTAAATAC